>JAADYV010000110.1 GCA_010092855.1 Chloroflexota bacterium
CTGTGCGCGCACTTCCGCAAGATGCCCTATATCGATCATATTCCGATCCTGTTTCTAAGCGTGCACCAGGGCGCACACCATGTTGCCAAAGCGCTGGACTGTGGCGGCGATGATTATCTCCGCAAACCGTTCGCTGCATGCGAACTGAATGCACGGGTCCGCGCCTTGCTGCGCCGGGGCGGGATCAAAACCACGCGCCCTACCACGCTTCGCCTGGACTCGGAAGCCTGTTGTATTTTTGTGAATAATCGACGGGTGGATCTGACCCCCACCGAATTCGCGCTGTTAGGACATCTATGCAGCCGTCCCAACCAACACCACACGGCGGCCAGCCTGTTGGAAGCGCTGTGGCACTACCCATCGGGGGATGGTGACCCAGCGCTGGTGCGCAACCATATCCGGAACTTACGACGGAAAATTGAACAAGATGCCACCCATCCCAAGATCATCGTCTCACTGCATGGCCGAGGCTACACTATCAAGGCTCAGGTGGTACACGAACAAGCATCCAGCGCGACCAACTCAACGGTGATATCGCCTGTTTTGCACGCCTAAAACTCCCTCAGGTTGCTGACAAATCCTTATCATCTCCTCACAATTGGATACAGGGCATGTGGTATGATTCAAATGAGGGGCAATCCGCCCCACTTTGGTGTTATGACCTATTTGTCCAGGGAAGTTACTGAGGTGAACCATGCGCGCCATGTTTCGTAGGATAATGGCCATTTTGGATGGCACCCCAACCGGCACTCGCGGCCAAAGCCTGGTCGAACTAACCCTGACCTTGCCTGTTCTGTTGGTTATGTTGTTGGGTTTGGCCGAGATAGGTTGGTATGCCAACAACTACCTGACCTTGTTGGATGTCGTGCGCGAGGCAGGTCGTTTTGGGGCTACTCGTGACCCAACGCTGTGGGCCGACGGTGAGGAATTGAACTACAGTCGGCTCGACTGTGAAGAGATTTCTACCGTTTACGACAAACTACCGTTTGAAAATAACTCTACGCCACTCGGTCCAACGTCGGACTACGGTTATTCCGACCGTGGTGAGCGTCCCATCGGTTTTTATGACGGGGTAGCGTGTTCCGTCATCCGCAACATGGCTCCGCTTGTGTTTGATGACGAAGAAGATGACATCGCAGTCTCGATCTTCTCATTTGTGATTGTAGATAAAGGGACCAGCTCGGCAGACCTGCGGATCGTTGGTCGTTACCCAGCCCGAGCCAATGAATGCGAAGGGGACGACACCCACGATCCATTCGATTGGCGTGGCGGCACCGACCGAGATCCACCGAATGGCAGTGGAAACGACTCGGATGAGTTTAGTACGTTGTGGGAAGCCGACTGGGACAACGTGCGCGGCTATGTCTTCCGGGGTAACCATACGATGGACTATGGGGCCAGCCAGGAATGTATCGGTTCTGAGTTCTCGACAGACGCCATACAGGAAATGCTCAACTTTGAGGGGAATGCCGACCGCGAACGCCGGATGGAACAGGCCTCACCATATGGCCTGGTGCTGGTCGAAATCTTCTGGTCGCATAACCAACTGTTGGGGCTGCCCTGGTTCAATCTCGGCCCGCTGGACGAAGCGCAGGTCATCCATGTGTGGGCCTTCTTCCCAGTTTCGGCTGCTGAACCAGACATTGAAGGGTACTAGGCTGTGTTGCCATTCTCGCCTGACGTTGACGAATCTGACGCATTTCCTGAGGATGACCGTCAACATGGCCTAAGGGAAGTACGACCGGGGCGTTGGATTGTGGCACGGGCTACCACCCGTGCAGCCACCACTCCATCTACATACGCCACCAGGAACTTCTAATGTGAGGTTTTCAATGAAACGTTTGTTGTTACACAATCCACTTTCAAGACGCTTGAGTCGGAGTCAGCGAGGGCAATCCATTCTGTTGATGGCCTTTGCCTTCATCGCCCTGGTAGCGTTTGTGGGCCTGGTAACCGACATTGCGTTGTTGTTTGTGCGCTATGCTGCGCTGCGGCGCGCCGTCGACTCGGCGGCTATCGCGGCTGCCGGCCAGATCCGTGAAGGCACGGACTACGGTGAAGTGACGGTCGCGGCCCAGCAGTATATCGAACTGCACAACCTGGAAACAGACAGTATCCTGGTCGAAACGTGCGAAACCGACATCTACCAGTGGCGCACCGGATTGGGTCCCTGGCAAGGTGTTCCGCATTCCGAAGCAGCCTATCCACCGCCTGTCAGCCAGCACATGCCCGAGACCGAGTTGTGTGACTGGGACGATCCGCACAAACTCGTGCGCGTGAGCGCGCAAGTCGACTCGCCGACCACCTTCCTATCGTTGATCGGCATTGACACGATCACGCTGGAAGCAACATCCGTGTCGGAAACCGCCGTGATCGACATCGCCCTGGTGCTCGACACCTCGGAGTCGATGTCGAACGAAACCTCTATCGTCGACTATGTCAATGTTGGCCTGGGTCCCAATCCCGACGGCGGACCGACCAATGTGCGGCCTGGTTGCGTGAGCGAGACTGGTGACAACTCGCTGGAGCGGTGGGGGGGCTGCTGTAACGATCCGGGCACTGGCAACGTGGGGGATGGTGAACGACAGAGCAACGGCATCGTAGTCCCCAATGGCCTGGTCTGGCACGATACCAACGGCAACTCGATGTGGGACGGGGCCTTTGAAAACGGCCTCAGAAACAACAGCCCGCAAAGCACCAATCCCTACGACCCGGATGCACGCAACTTTACCACGTTGATCTGCCAGCCATTCAAGGACGTGAAAGATGCGGCGCGAATGTTCATCAAACGGCTCGACTTCGTGCGCGGGGACCGCGTGGTGCTGGTCACGTTTGATCGCCAGGGCATTCCCTACGACCCCGATGGGGATGCCGGCCCGATGCGCCCGCTCATGCGCAGCGAAGCGACCGCGATCCATACGCTGAATACGCGAATCGGCGTCCAGATCAACGGGCTTGGCGTCTGGAACCGCTGTGCCGCCAACCTCGATGCCCTGGCCGAATGGGATGCATGGATAAATGGTGGTATGGTCGACCCAGAACCGGAAGTCCGCCCCCTGGCGTATGAGTCCGTAGCGGCCTGCGGTAACACCAACGTCGGCGGGGGCATCCTGGCCGCCAACAACTCCCTGACCGATCCGCTGGACATCCGGCGCGAAGCGGTGTGGGTCATGATTGTATTGAGCGACGGGGCGGCGAACGTGACCAACGCTGCCGACGATGTAGGGCCAACGGACTATGGCTACCATGGCTACTGCCCGTGGTGGACGTTCTGTGACCTGGGGCCCGGTACGCCCTATGTTGCCCCAGGAGAGAGTCCACAGTTTGTGTGGCCGGAATGTACCAATAATAACCCGGCGCAAACCGAGACCCAACCACCGGTCTGTAATGATAACAACCCCGATACCCGCTTCTTCTGTCTGGATTGGGGCACCGGGCTGCCCGACGACTCGAATCCGGAATGCGGCTCGGCAGGCCATTACGACGCCGATGACTATGCACGTGACATGGCAGACTTCGCCGGCTTAATCGAAGTAGCCCCCGACGGCTCGCCGGGGAACTTTATCGCTATGTTCGCTATCGCGTTTGGTAACGATGTGGTAAACGAGCCTACCGGTGCACCGCTGTTGCGCTATATTGCCGACGCTGGAGACAACGGCTTCATCGACAACAATCTCCAGCAAGATTGGCGTGATAACCAGCAGCTTGACTACCTATCGGGCACCTATCCGCCCAGTTTCGGTGATCCAGGTCCGTGCGAAGGTGAGAGTAACCCGCGTGCGCAGTGCGGCCAATACTACTTCGCCTCAGACCTTGATACGCTCAATGAAGTGTTCGAGGAAATCGCGGGCCGTCTGTTCACCCGCCTATCTCGCTAATCGCCAGTGTGCGTTGTTATAAGGGGGCTCTTTATGAACCCAACACCAGAACCGACCGTAACACCCCGCCGCAGCAGACGCGGGCAGACTCTAGCCGAGTTTGCCCTGACTCTGCCCATCCTGCTGCTGCTGATGTTCGGTGTCATCGAGTTCGCGCGCATCTTCCATGCCTGGATCACACTGCAAAACTCTGCGCGCGCCGCTGCCCGGTATGCCATCACCGGACGCTGGGATCCGGACGACATCGCCAATCTCATGGACGTCGATATTCCCGGCAGTCTCACCGCCGAGGAAGCACGCAAAGATTGGATGTTGAACCAGTTTGTTGCGTGCCCAGAAAGTGGCAGCGATACCGTCTTTTATGAGCACTGGGGACACCACTGTGAACCCGGTGACGACGAAGACCAGGGTTTGCGCGCGGACCTGGCGCGTATCCCATCCATTGTGGTACGGGCACGACAGGGGGCAGCCAGTCTCGGCCTGGCCGACGGTGATCGTTATGTCGGGCTTAAGGGTCCCAGCGGAGACGTATACAATACCGAAACGGGCAGCGAAAACGAGCCCGGCTGGTTCCACGTCTGGATCTGTTCCTCGCGCCCACCCATGTATGATGTAGAAAACCAACGGTTCCGCTACGAACCGAGCGATGACCGCGGTGACCGGTTATGCGAAGTGACCGAAGGCATTAACCTGGGTGAAAACCAGTATGATGCAGGCGGGCCGGGCGATGCAGTTGAAATCATCGTCTTCTTCAATCACCCGCTCATTACCCCGTTGAACCTGGTCGATCTCAAGTATGTCCAGTTGCGGGCCCGGCGTGTGATGATCAACGAGTCGTTCCGTTCGACGCGCGTCGTCAACCTGCCGCCGCAGCTCGCGCTGCCGACGTTTACACCGTCGAATACGCCGCTGCCGTCGAACACGCCGCTGCCATCGGAAACGCCAACGCCAACCAATACCCCGTCCCAAACATTCACGCCACCGCCGACGGAAACCACGACTCCGACACCCACCCCGGACTGCTCCTTGGTCACTATCGACAGTGTACGGCTGACGGACCGGTTCTTGCAGATTCGCATCAACAACGCGAACACTTATGCACCGGTATTCATTACCAGGGCAGAAGTCCAGTGGAGCAAACATGGGTTGTATCCTGGTATGTATGCCGACTACATGAGCATCGCTACCCGGAGTTCGTTCTGGCGTGGCCCAGATTATAACCCGCCCACCATCGCGGAAAACGGCGATCCGGTCGATCCACGCTGGAACGATGATGCGCCTGATTTCGAACTGCGTATGTTCGACGCTAACGAGATCACAACCTGGCAGATCAAGTTCTCGAACGGCCCGGCGACGCTGAGTGACTACTTCACGATAGGCCACTTCGCCGGCACTAAACTGTACTTCGGTACCGAATGGGGCGGGATCAACCAGGATTGCATCGTTGAACTGACCGGCTATCCGACGCCAACACCGCCATCCGAAACCCCAACCGACACACCGACTCCGATTTGCACAAACTATGAAGTGGAGTTCCGGAGCTTCGAAAACAACGGTGTCGTGCGCTACAGGATCCACAATACCGATGTGGCGCTGGCCTACATCACCGGCTTTACAATCAGCTGGAATACCTATGGGCGTACCTTGCCACCCATCCTGCTGGACTTCGTATCGGTAGGTGGTACCCATGCCTTCGACCCGGCAGGTGTCGTCATATGGGACGGAAGCGACAATACATCGCCACACTCCGTCACATCTGGCGGCCCCGGATGGCGTGTTGATGCTGCCATCGAGCCAGGGCAGACGATAGATGTCTGGATCGACTTCGATGGGACCGCTAAGAAGTTGGACCGCGAGTTAGGGTATGACGAATCGGACTTCAACGGTACCTCGTTCCAGATCAACTTCGACTGTGACGGCGAACCGCCCGATGTTCCGACTCCGGTTGATACACTGCCGCCAACGGCCAGCTATACCCCATCCATCACGCAAACCCCTAGCAAGACTAACACGCCGGGGCCGACCCACACGCCGACGCCAGTGACGCCAAGCCGCACCCCCACCGACACCTACACCCCGCGCCCGGCCACTGACACACCGGAAAATACACCGGCACCGACGCCGACACCAATTATCTGGGACTAAAACAAGCTGCAACTCATCCTGGATAAGTGGGTAGCAACCAAGTAGCAAACAAGGCCCTGGTAACAACCGGGGCCTTCTCTTTTCCTGTTTTTGGCTACCGTTTGGGGTTATGTCACAATCACTCGCTTACAGGCAAGTAGCATACGCTCGGGGCCGGGGTATCCGTTTTCATCCTGGCGCGTCAGTGGCCTACTGCTCACGGTCGACGGCGACCAGTTGCTGTTCGGCAAACGCCAGCTTTTCCTCCAATTCGGTGATTGTCTCGCGTACCGAGCGTTCAATGTACGGGAAAGCCAGCCACACGTTCATAATGCCAAACAGCGCGCCCGTTGCTGCCCGAAAAACAGGAATCGTCTCGCGCACTGGCCACATCTCCAGGGGCGGATAGCTGAACAACTGGCTGGTGCCGTCCAACCCGATCGGGCCTAACCCCAAAATCAGGTACAGCCAGATCGGAGCCGGACGCAGCCAATCCCGCACAGGGATGAACGCCAACCCGGCCAGGAACATAGCCAGGTAAATGGCCACATCCCGCTCGCAAAGGGCGGTCTTATAGCCCATCTCTTCGTTGCCGTGGAATGTGCGCGCCTTGACCATCAGCTCATCGGACCAGTCAGACAGATTAACGCCGTCAAAATGCTCATCACGCGCTGCGTAGTCCTCAAACGAGTCCAGGTTGGAACCCGCTGTTTCGCGCGGGTAGGCCACCTGGTCGCCGAAGAAAAACCACGACCGGAATGCGAACTGGTGGCACATCGGGCTGTAGATTCTATAAATGACGTTTGCTGGGCCTTCCATACCGAGCTTCATAAACACTGGTGCAGTCAATGACAGGCCCGTATACACAAACAGAAATACCAGGGCGATGACGATCCAGTTGCGCGACACGCTGAGCAAGCGCCGGTTGCCGCGCATGGTTTTTTCGATTTCGGCCCTGGTTGGCTGCGGTTGTGGTTCACTCATTGACCGGTTGTCCTCTCACGATCAGCCTTGCTCCAGGCTTTCAAGTGCTTCACTGATGTCGGCTGCACTAATCTCGCCGAGAAAGTGTTGGATGATGACACCATCGGCGTCTAGCAGAAAACTCTCCGGATATCCGGAGACCTGGTACTGATCATCGTTGATCTCACCTGATTCGTCCAACAATATCGGGAAGGTCAGCTCGAATTCGTCGGCAAAATCCTGCACATCACCGCGACCATCACGGTAGTTGACAGCCAGTATCGTGAACCGCTCCTGGTCAACATTGCTATAGAAACGCTGAAAATCTGGCATCTCTGAGCGACAGGGCTCACACCATGTTGCCCAAAAGTTCACAAGCACCACCTTGCCCCGGAAATCAGACAGGGAAACCGTCTGACCATCCAGGGTTTCCACGGTGAAGTCTGGTGCGCGCTGGCCTGTTTCCAACCCAACCGACAGGCGGGCCACTTCCGGCGGCAAGACATACCCGGTTTCCAGTTCGCTGCCCAGGTCATTGGACGCAATCCCCGGCGAATCGGGAGACTGCGTATCGAGTGGAGCTGCATCGAGCGGGGTCACATCGAGTGCTGTTGCCGAAAGGGTCCCATCGGATTCGACTGCGTCACCCTCGCTCTCCAGACCAGACGGACCAGCAGAAACCGTATCCTCAGCTTCAGTCGAATCTGCATCTGGTGCAACACTATTGGCTACAAAATACTCATCGTAGGTGGGCAGGGGTGCCAGCGCCCGTGCTGTCGGGATCGGTTCAACCGACAGCCCCGCCAGAGTTTCGGTCAGATCAAGCTGCTTGCCTTCGCTCAGGGCGACATATGGCACATCGATGTTTCGGGCAGTCGCAACTTTGGTATTGGAGACGAAGAAGTCGTCCTTCAGCCCTTCATCCATACACTCTCTGAAGTTATCCCACTTGAAGAGCACATCACCCTCGTACACACCGGCCACACAGTGTTCGAGCGTTAATGAGGTATCGTCTGCGCCACCAATCTCGGATAGGCGCTCCATCTGGCCGCTGAACACCAGCACACCAATCGCAATCAGGAACACCCCGCTGAAGACTTCGATGGTGCGCATGTTACGCTGCAAACGTCGGAACACCCCCTGCGCCTGGTCCAGCGCCAGCGCCGTCAGCAAGAAGGGAATGCCCAGCCCCAGCGAATAGGCCGTGAGCAGCGTCCCCGCTTGGCCAACGGAATCACCGGTTGCTGCCAACGTCAGCACTGCCGCATAGATCGGACCGATGCACGGCGTCCACCCGGCAGAGAATACGACCCCCATAAACAGCGAGCCAAAATAACCATACCGCTGCTGGTTCTGGGCCTGGGACTGGCGGCGCGTATCGACATACAGCGCGGTCTGGATGCGCACCAGCACCCGCATCCAGAATTCGCCGGACGTATCGGCCTTGAATGCGTCCCGGAACAGCAGGATAAACAACAGTACCATCACCAGCACCATAAACCAGGATTCGATCATCAACCAATAGGTCACGCCCAGCAGCGCCAGCGTCACTGCCAGCGAGATGATGTTACCGTACTGCGTCTTGTCCAGCTTCGTTACCTGGTTCATCAGCCAGGTCAGCACCCGGTTGAGGATGCCCATAATGTGCAGGCCGAACAGGATCACCGCCGTGCCGCCTACGCGCGCGATGCCGTCGGTCAAGTCTGTTTCGGACACACCGAATGACTCCAGCGACGACACCGCAGCCGTTGTCAGCAAACCAAAGGCCACAAAAAACAACGTGAATCCCAGTACAAAGAAGATGCCGTGAGTAAAGGTATGAAACCGCTGGCGGAATGTGCGGCTGGGTTGGTCGCCACCTGGCGTGATCTGCTGGGTAAGCTGGCCGCCCATATAGCCGATATACGCTGGCACCAACGGCAGCACACACGGGGAAATAAACGAGATGATCCCCGCCACAAACGCCAAACCAAGTGTTACATCACCACTCATCAATACCTCTCCTGGGCTGTGAACAAACCCTATGCAGGACCCTGTGGGACACTATAGTTTTGATGCCAGCCCGTTCTATTTCGTCACATCTCGATTATAGCGCACGATATTGATGTATTTATTAACAGAACCTAACGGATCGCAACCGGAGCATCATAGCGATGCGCGCTGACGCAGCACCAACCCCTGCACGATAATACCCAGCCCAACCGTAACCAGCATTACGCCCATCACGGTTTCTTCGAACTCGGCAATATCCTGGGAATTCATCAGCAAGCTAAGGCCAAGTCCGGCCAGCGCACATGCCCCCAGGAAAGAAGCAACGCGCCGCCGGGCCAGCGCCGCCCCCATCCACAACACCGCACCGGCCAGAATCACCGCTGGCCACCACATCTCGGCCTCGCCGCCCACACGGTCCAGATTCAGCAGCGTGGCGAAACCGCCCTCCGCCACCAGGCACACCACCAATACCAGGTATTGCACGTGGATGCGCGGCAAGCTGGGGCGCGGTAATTGGCGGCGCGGCAATCGGCGGCGTGCACGTCGCTCTGGCACAGGCGGAGTATACATGGCCTCATCGTCCAGCGTTTCATACGCTGCACTGGCCTCAACGGGCACAAACGGCGCGAACTCGTCCGCACCAATATCGTTGGTAAGAGCCTCGCTGAAATCGGTATCGTCAGATCGCCGGGCGCGGCGCCGGCGTGATGGTAACAAACGACGCATCGCTCTCCCCTTTTTTCTACATGCACAAACAGAACCAGGGTGAAAACCCGCTGGCCTCACCCTGGCAACTGTACATCAAAACTATCAATCTTGAAAAACTATAGCTGGCTTCCCTCGACACACTGCGCTCCGGTCGGCCCGATAATGGTGCCGTACCGCACACCGCGCGGCACATCGACGCGATCACCAGACCGTAAGGTCACGCGCTGCCGGGTCTTGGAAAAAACAAGCTCAAGGGAACCCTGGACGCAATAAAGAGTTTTGTCGTAACCATGACTGCGGACGGGATAGCGGAAATTGGGGGTGTTGGTCCACACGTAGGGACGGAGACCTTCTGTTCTCATCTGGCGGGTGATGTTGTCGAGAGTAGGATGCTGCCCGCCACGCCAACGGGTAACGCGAACCTGGTTTGCGGTTGCCACTGCCATAGAATGTTTGCCTGCGAACGATTCGATATTTGCCGGACGATGAATGAATATCGACCGATTTTCTGCTGTGTGAGTGTTGGGCGACGAAAAATCTAGCCGATTAAAAGAGAGTGTTGACTATCATACTGTCAATTTACAACTTTTTACAGGTTTTCGGGCAGCTTTTTAAGCAATCTCTAATCTAACTCACCATACAAACGGTTCAATAGCGCTTTTTCATCGTCCAAAGTGGTGATTAAGCCATCTAGCCGTGCCTGCCGCAGCGTATGTAGCAGTTCGCCGTACACCGGTCCCGGTTTCAAACCCGTCAGCGCCTGGATCGCGCGCCCGTCCAGCGCCGGTTGGACGAAGCGCCAGGTGCACGCGAACTGGGTGATAAGATCGCGTGCGATAGCGGTGGGTGCTGCAGCCCATGCTGACAACCAGCCCACTTCGTTCAATGGCTCCAACTGCTCCACGACGGCGCTAGGGGGCAAGGGCTGACTCAGGTCTGGCAGAAAGGCAATCGCCGTCCGCGCGTCTTGCAGGTGATCCAGGTATTGCCGCGGAAACTGGAGTCGCCGCCCCAGGTGTTCGAGGTCCGGCTCGTTCAGGCGGCTCGTGAGCAGGGAGAATGTGGTCAGCATCCAGTTGTCGAACGTTTCCAGCGACGGCCAGGGCGGAAACTGACGCGCATAGCGGATAGCATAGAAAGCGGCCCGCGCCCATTCGTCCACGCGCAGATCGGGATGCAACGCGCCCAGAATCCCCAGCTTCTCCAGCCGGACCAGCGCGCGCAGCGGCTGCAGCTCGGCCAGGATCAAAGCCAGTTCGTGCCGGACGCGATCCCCGCTCACCCGGTCCAGCAGCCATAGCGCCCCCTGGATCAGTTCTTCCGTGCGCGGCTCGATCTGAAAACCCAGCCGCTGTTCCAACCGCACAGCGCGCAACATGCGCGTGGGATCATCAACGAAGCTAAGGCTGTGCAGCACGCGAATGAC
This sequence comes from Chloroflexota bacterium, assembly GCA_010092855.1. Taxonomy (GTDB): domain Bacteria; phylum Chloroflexota; class Anaerolineae; order Aggregatilineales; family Aggregatilineaceae; genus TC-15. Next base: position 11,092 of record JAADYV010000110.1, read on the forward strand.
GCCGTCTTGCAAGTCTTGCTCACCGGTGTAGAAATCCAGCAGTTCCCCAAACGGTTCTGGTGCCAGACGCAGCGCCAGCGTGTTGATCGTAAAGTCACGGCGGTGCAGGTCGAGTTTGATCGAGCTGCGCTGGACGGTCGGCAGGGCCGTAGGCTGCTCATAGAACTCGGTGCGCGAAGAGACAAAATCCAGGAACTCGGGCCAGCCGGACTGCGCCCAAGCTACATCGAGTCCTTCCGCGACGGTTTTGTCCGGCATCCACTTGGCCGTGCCGAACTGAGTATGGCTGCGCATGTCGCCCCCGTAGCGCTGTTGGAGCGCGCGCACCAACTCAATTGCGTCCCCTTCAACCACCAGGTCAATGTCCATACTGGGGTTATTCAGTAGCAGGTCTCGCACGAAACCTCCCACCACATACAACCCGACATTCAGTGCCTGGGCCTGGGCTGATATCGCTTGAAGCAACGACCAGAGACCTGGCGTCAAAACAGTTTGCATCCGCTGGATGATGTCTTCGCGGCGGGCGTTGTCCGGTTGTTGGCCCCAATGCTTGATCAGGTCAGTGCGCGTTACAATGCCAGTCGGGTGCCCGGCGTCATCCACAACCGGGATTTGTCCCCAGCCAGACCGCATCATGCGCTGCTGCAAAATCTGGACCGAATCGGAGGGCCGCACCGTGACCCGCCCGGCTTCCATAATCTCGCGCACATGCTGGCGGCGCAACCCATGACTCATGGCGCGATCTACCGCCCGGCGCGTCAGCAAGCCCACCACCTGCCCGCCTTCAACTACGGGGTACCCCTCGTGCCCGGTACGCTGCATACGTTGTGCGGCGGATTCCACGCGATCCGTAACCTTCACCGTCTGGACACCATGCGACATCAGCGTTTCCACCCGCACCACCGCGCTAATGATCTTCGGCAGCATGTCAAGCAGTTCAGTGTGCGCGCCCGCCAGGTCCCGATCCCGGACCAGGGCCGCCGCTGCCCGGCCATGCCCACCACCGCCGAAATGTCGCGCCACAATCGAGACATCGACCGCATCGGTGGTACCGCGCGCCACCAGTTGGATATCGCCGTCGAGTTGGACCAGTACAAACACGGCGGCAGGCTCGAACAATTCGCGCAGCTTGTGCGCGAGCGTCGCGATCTCGTCCACCGGCTGTTCGGTCATGGCGTGGGCTACCACGATTGCGTGGCCATTGATTACGTGAGTGGCGGCATTTTCAAGCAAGCGTTCGTAGAGTACACGCTGTTCCGGAACGAGGGGGTGCTGCAAAAAATCGCGCACAATGTCCAGGTCGGCCCCGCGCTCCAGCAGCCAGGCCGCACATTGCACATCACGGGGGGTGGTCGTGCCATACGACAGCGACCCCGTGTCTTCGTAGATGCCCAACATCAACAGCGTAGCTTCGGGCGGAGTCAGGTTGATGTGTCGCGTGTGAACTTGCTCAACCAGCAGGGTTGTCGCCGCGCCAACTGTTTCACCTGTAAACTGCTGGTTTTCGCCCAGTTCACGGTGAAGTGGGTGGTGGTCGATGATGTGCACCGGAGTCTCGGGCCGCATCCCGCGCACCGTGGCATAGGTCTGGGTATCGACCACCGTCACCTGCTCGACGGTGCCAACGCGCCTGAGATCGTCGGGATGGGCAAAGGGCAAGTTCGCCCCATACAGGTTGAGGAAATGCTCCACATTACGATTGACGCGCCGGGGCAGCACAGGCAGCGCTGACGAATCCAGCTTGTGCGCGGCCAGCAGCGACGCCACAGCGTCAAAATCGGCGTTTTCGTGGGTCAGGATAAGCTTCACGCGGTTACATCTGCGTCACTTGAAGACATTAACGGAAGACATCGACCCTAGCCCAATGCATCCCATACGGCGAGTTTGGCCTGGGTGCGGCGGATCACTTCGTCGGTGAATTCGGACGTGGTTGCCTCGCCGCCCAGGTCAGAAGTGCGAATGCCGTCATAGACGGTCTCCAACGTCGACTCGCGGATGGCGCGGCACACTCGTTGCACTTCCTTGTCCTCAAGGTAACACAACAACGCAGCCCCGGCCAGGATCATGGCCATCGGGTTGGCGAGGTTCTTGCCAGCCAGGGACGGCGCGGTGCCGTGTGTGGCTTCGGCAATGGCGGCGCGGGTTTTCAGGTTATCGTCCAGGCTCAGGATCACAGACTCCGAACCAGCTATGGTGCCAAACATTTTCAGCACCAGGTCCGACAGCGCATCCCCGTCACGATTCAGGGCCGGAATGACCAGTGCCTCGCCGGTGGTTTCCAGCAAGAAAGCATACGTCGCGTCGATAAGCTGGGGATCATAGCGCACCGACGGGTAACGTTCGGCGGCTGCGTCGAGCTCTTCTTTGAACATGCCCTCGTACAGTGGGCTGACGGTGAACTTGGGGCCGCCAAACACCTTTGCGCCTGTGCGCGCCGCATATTGAAACGCATATTCAGCCACTGCCTGGCATACACGCCGTTCAATGCGTTCGGTGCGATAGGCGATCTCGTTCAGGCCATCGCCCTCGCGCCACTCCTGCGCGCCATACGCACCACCCACCGCCATGCGCACTACCGCAATCGGGGCGTGTACGCCTGCCACCGGGCGCACCGGCGGGATACGGCGACCTACGCGCAAGATCACCTGGGCATCGACAGCTTCGCGCAAGATAGCATTAGGGCTACCCACATCGTCTGGATCGTCGGGCGTAATCGTGGCGGCCTTAAGACCCAGCCCGCACTGCTTGATGGCTTCCGCCGCTTCCAGGACAACATGATTCTTTGTTTGGCGACGGTTTTCCAGCGAAAGGTCAAAGGTGGTGAAATTGATCGACAACGAGTCGACGAATGGCTGCAAGACGCGCAGCGCCTCGTCGAGTAGTTCCTGGCCGGTTTGATCACCCTGCAATACAACGATAGTACGATTCTGTTCCACTGCGTAAAAACTTCCTCTCGGGATGAAGGGAGCGCATCAGGTTTGCTCTGGGCTAGAAGGTGGGACGGATGCTGGTTGTCCAGAAACGGCCTCTGACTCTTGCGTTTTTGCGGTTGCTGCCTGTGGCACACCATCCTCTGGCTTGTCCGCTGGTGAGACAGCGGCGGATGCGTTGGCAGACGCTTGCTCGTCCTCCGGCCCGGCTGCTGTACTGACGGCCCCGGCAGAACCATTGCCATCGGCGGACGATGTCCTCTTCCCACTGGCTAATCGCCGCTGGGCAACGACCTCGTTGATCGCTTCCAACAACAGGTCCATGTCGATTGGCTTGGAAATGACCATGTCAGCGCCCGCCTCCAGCCGCCGGTCTTCGATGTCCAACGCCTGATACGCCGTCACGAAGATAATGGGCAGGTTGTGGGTTGCCGGGTGCACACGCATCATGCGACACAACGTAAACCCATCCAGCTTGGGCATCATGATATCCAGCAAGGCCACATCTGGTTTCTCTTTCTCGGCAATGCTAATCGCCTCGATAGAGTTTAGCGTGGTAATCGGCTCAAACCCACTAATCTCCAAAATCGTGCGTAACAAGTTAAGGGTGTCAATTTCGTCATCGACGACTAAAATGCGTTCATCCATGTCATATCACCTTTATTTTGACCAGGCAGCGGTGACATTGTCGCCCGAAACCAACGTCCGCGCCACGTACAAATGTCACCATCCCCAATACCTTATCCAGTTCAGTTTGCTTTGGGCAACGTGAGGTGAAAACAACTGCCAACCCCCGGCTCGCTTTCTACCCAAACCTGCCCGCGATGTCCTTCGACAACCTGCCGTACAATCGCCAATCCTAAACCCGTGCCCCCAAAACGCCGCGTTGTCCCACTGTCTACCTGGTAAAAACGCCGGAATATCTTCTCGTATTGATCTACCTCAATCCCGATGCCAAAGTCCTGCACAAAAGCGTGCAGCATCGGCCCTTCCGTATCTTCGACCACCAGTTCAACCCGGTTCGCGTCTGGACTGAACTTGATCGCGTTCTCCAACAATTCCTCGAACACGGCTCCGATACGCACTGGATCGGCATGAACCAGCGGCAAGTCGGCGGGAATGTCAAACGCAATCTCAATCTCGCGTTCGCGTGTCTGACTGTTGACCGTGTGAATTGCCAGCTCGATAACCTGCTGCAGATTGATGGGTTTGGGAGCCAGGTGCTGGGCTTCTGTCTGCTGCACCGCCACGATATCTCTGACCAGGTTCGCCAACTGGATGGACTTGTTGAGTACCAATCGGACCGTTTCTTGCTGCTCCAGATTGATGGAGCCGAAGGCTTCGTCTAGCAGCAGTCGCAGATAGCCCAGGATATGCGTCAACGGTGTCTGCAACTCGTGGGACAGATTTTGCAGCAGTTCATTCTTGATACGGTCGGACTCCTGCAATTCCCGGTATGCCGCTTCCAGGGCCGCTGCACGTTGTTCTTGCGCTGCGTACAACTGGGCGTTTTCCATCGCGTTGCCCACCACGTTGGTAATGCCCTGGCACAAGGAGAGTTCGGCGTCGTCGAATACCCGGTTTTCGTGCTTGGAGTCGATGAGTTTAACCAGGCCGCCAGGTTCCCCACGAATGAGCAACGGTGCCACCAGGCAAATGCAGCCCCCGATCGCGCGCAAGTAATGCTGTTCTGCCAGGTCACTTTCCAACTCTTGCTGCTGTAGCGTGAGCGCGGTGCCAGTTTTCAGGACGCGCTCCAGGTTGGCGTAGCGCGCTACATCCCACATTTTGCCAGTCTGTTTTAGCCATAGCGCATGTCCTACTTCGCGCAGAATACGCACCGCCTGCTCAGCGTGATCCCAATAACCAACGCTGCACCAGCGTGCCCCGCTCGCCTGCGACACGCGCTGACACAAATCGGTCAGGTTGGACCGCGACCACCACTCGTCTGTTCCATGGACCTCAAGCTCCGATTGCCAGGCGGTGACCACTTCCATCACGGCAGTGGTATAGGGTGAAGCCAGCTCGTTGTCGGAGCGCTCATCGTACAAGGCGACGATGCCGACGGTTGCGCCCACGATTTTGATCGGGAACCCGGCTTTGATGCGCATCCCGGAGGGGTTCATCTCGTCTACCCAATCGGTGTCGCTGGTATCGCCCAGGTCATCGGCCAAGACTGGTGTACCGAATTCCAGCACTGCGCGCGTAATCGACAGCTGTTCGAACTGGCGCAATGGACCATAACCCGGTAGCCAGTAGGCATTCACCACTTCCACGAGAGTGCGCAGGCTGTTGGTCTGTTGTTTCCAATCGGTGATCAGCACCCGCTCGACGCGCAACGCCATGCTTAGCAGGCGCGCGATCCGCTCCAGGATGTCGCCAAAGTCCAGGGTGGACGACGCCGCTGCACTGGCATCCAACAATGTGCTCAATTCGGTCACCCGGCGGCGCATCTGGTCCAGCAGGTGCGCGTTTTCGATAGCAATTGACGCAGACCCAGCCAGGTTTTCGAGCATTTCCAGGTCTTGTTCATCGAACGCGCCGTCAGTTTTGTTAACGACTTCCAACACACCGAGTACCGTATCCGATGCGACCAACGGCACGATCAGCAACGAGTGCAAATCCGCGCTATAGGCCGCGGCGTATTCATCCAGAAATTGCACGTCATGGACTCCGTTCACCACAAGCTGGGATTTACCTGTGCTGGCCACCCAACCAGCCAGACCTTCCCCCCAGACAACGGTATCCCGGCCAACATGTCGTCCATTGGGCCCGGCGGATGCCACCGCATCCAGCGCATTGGTTCCCCCGTTGGTATGCAGCAGCGATGCCGACACCCCCTGCACAATCTCTAGCGCAGAAGCCACGCAGGTTACGACCACTTCGTCAAACGAACGCGCTGATGTGATCGCGTCTGAGGCTCGCTTGATGGCCTGCAACCGCTGAGTCTGCCGGGTGAGCGCCGCTTCATTGCGCTGGATATCGGACAGATCAGTGACCACCATTACCGTGTTATCGCCCTCTTCGTCCGGTGAGGGCATGATAGCCTGCGAGAGCAGCACCGGGACAACCTTCTCCTCGCTGGTAAACAGCATTTGAGAGAACGGCAATGTGCCGCGGCGCTCTCCAGTCAAACTCGCAACAAGCTGGTTCCGACTGCCGGGGTGAAAGATCACTCCCACGCTCTGGCCATACAGCGTAGTGCGCGAATAGCCGGTGAGTTGTAGCAAACGGTTGTTAACGTAGAGAATCCTGGCAGCCTGGTCTACGACAACCAGCCCTTCTCCCATTGTATCCAACACCATCCGCCGAAAAGCCTGTTCCGCGCGCATTTGTTCTTCGCGCACAGCCAGATCCGCTTGCAACCGGGCATTGGTGACCACCATCGCGGCCTGATTACCTAGCGCGGTGATAAGCTGCTGGTGTTGCGCGGTTTCATTCAGGGGCGTTTCTGCTGTCGCCAGGACCATGATACCGATGGTTTGCTGCGACATGCTAAGCGGCCAGACTGAGATGTAGTCCAATTCAAAAGCAGAACAAGCGTGAGACAGGCTTGCGCCAAACGCCGCCAACCCTTCCAGTTCGGTACAGGCGAGGTTGATCAAAGGCGTGCGTGAATCCATCGCCTGCACCAGCCGGTTTTCACTACCAGACAGCGGAAACCGTATCCCTGGCTGCTCGCCATACACGGCGGCCAAAAATTCATACAGGACTTCGGGAGCCTGGTTCATGGCCAGTGTCAGATGCGTCAGCCACTGGCTTTCGACATCCGCCACCAGCAGCCACACCAGGTCGCAGGGTAACGATGCAAGGGCTGCTTGCGCTGTTTCTGACAATAACCGGTGATAATCGGAGTGAGGTAGTTCATTGAAAAAGACCAGGCGCTCCAACCGGTCCATCAGGTCGGGCACCTGAAATGGTTTGTTGAGGTAGTCAACCGCTCCAGCCAGCAGCCCCTCCGCGCGTGCATCCACCATGCCGCGCTCCGACACCAGGATCACGGGAATGTTTGTTGTCTCCGGCATCAACCGCAAGCGGCGGCACATTTCGATGCCGTCTACTTCCGACAGCAAAACGTCCATCAAAATGACATCGGGCTGATACTCTGCTGCCAGGGTCAGGATAGGCTGTCCCTCAGTAGCGATCAGCGTGTCATATCCTTCGCGCTGTAACCACTCCGGCAGCAGCCCTACAGCCTCGGGTGTTTCGTTAATAATGAGTATTTTCGGACTTGTAGAGCTCATCTCATCGACAATCCATAATCGCACAGAAACGGGGACGTTCATGTGTCCCCGCGATTAGGTTGTGTTGACATTTGTCCTCAGCGCAAAGTCGATTTCAGGCGAAAATGCCAACACTAACTAGTGTCATTATACTCTAATAAAGCAATCCAATGGAACCATAATCCTCTCTTTTTCCTAAATTTTTCGTTTATACCACACTATCCATACCCAAACGCAAGACATACTCATTCACAGCCAGCGACCGCTCTGTTACAGTGAGCAGTGCGTCTGCCAGCGGTTTGGTCTGTAACACAAGGGATTCCCCTGGTGATTAAGGCATATCGTATGGTGTTTACGCATCACCTGCAGGAGAAGCCGCATGTGATACCAGCCCTCAAAGCATCCCAACAGGAGGTCGGTAGGTACCTCTAACACGACATAGGCTCCCGTAAGGCTGGGTTCCGAAGTGACACTGCGCATGGTGACAGGTGGCTTCTGCCACTTGGCCGGGCTGCCGCTCTCCCGTATAGTAGATGTATAGTCCAAAACAGTCTGGTTAGACTACCCTAATAAAGATGTTAAGGATAAACGAGGTAGCTTATGAGTATATTGTGGGAGTCGCGTTATGCGTTGCGCATGGAACGCATGACGAGTTCCATGATTCGAGAATTATTGAAACTCACCCAAAGACCCGAAGTTATATCTTTTGCTGGTGGCCTGCCTGCCGCCGAATATTTCCCAGTCAATAGATTTCAAGATGTGTGCCAGCGCGTGTTGGCTGACAACGCCCACTTTGCGCTGCAATATGGTCCCACCGAAGGATATCCCCCGCTGCGCGAATTTATCGCCGAACGCTTGAGTCGAGAGAACTTCTGCATTACCGCCGACAATGTGTTGATCACCTCTGGCTCGCAGCAAGCACTCAGCCTCATTGGTGCGTTGTTGATCAACCCCGGCGACAAAGTGCTGGTCGAACAGCCTACCTACCTGGGCGCGGTGCAGGCGTTTTCATCCTACCAGACAGGCTATATCGGTGTACCCACCGATGACGACGGCATTCGCACTGATTTGCTGCCAGACGCCATGCGCCAGGGGCCGAAGTTCATGTATATTCTGCCCAACTTCCAGAACCCGGCAGGTGTCACCATCAGCTATGACCGGCGCGTGGAACTGGTACGTTTGTCTCAGGAACAAGGCGTGCCCATCGTCGAAGATGACCCGTATGGCGAACTGCGCTATGAAGGAGAGCACATCCGATCCCTGGTGGCTATCGACGCGGAGTTGAACACCTCCAGCGATGACTGCTATACTGGCAATGTGATCTACCTGGGCACGTTCTCCAAAACGCTGGCCCCCGGTCTGCGGATTGCGTATGTCGTCGCGCCGCCGGAGGTGATCTCCAAGCTGGTGCAGTTGAAGCAAGCCGCCGACCTGCATACCAGCACGTTCAACCAGATGGTGATCTACGAGGTGGCCAAAGACGGCTTCATCGACGAACACGTCGCCAACCTGGTGGATGTTTACCAGAAACGCCGTGACGCGATGCTGGGCGCATTGGATCGCTTCATGCCGCCCGAAGTCCGCTGGACCCATCCGCAGGGTGGTCTGTTCCTGTGGATGCATCTGCCGCAGGGCATGTCGGACCGCGCCTTGTTCGAAGCGGCAGTGGAACGCAATGTCGCGTTTGTGCCTGGCGGTTCCTTTTTCACTGTGCCCGATCCCCCACCGACAGCCCGTTTGAATTTCTCGTGTGTGAACGAAGAGCACATCATCGAAGGCATCCAGCGCCTGTGCGAAGCCTACCAGGAACAGGCGCGCACCCTGGCTGCTCACTAACTTACGGAGAGATAACGCTACATGATGGATTGGTTAGGTCAATACGAACCCAAAAAAGTTACGGCTGAAGAAGCGGTCGGTGTGCTCAAATCTGGCTATCGCATCTTCGTCACCGGAAACTGCTCAGTACCGCAGACGGTGATGGAAGCGCTCAATCAGCGCGCGCCGGAACTGGAGAACCTGTCGCTGATTCAGGTGTTGACCATCGGGAAAGCCGACTACGTAAAGCCAGAGCTGGTGCCACACCTGCGCGTTAACAGCTTATTCATTAGCGCCAACGTGCGCGAAGCGGTCAACGATGGACGGGCCGATTTTACGCCCGTCTTTTTGTCCGAAATTCCCAGCCTGTTCAAATCTGGGCAACTGCCGCTCGATGTCTCGCTGATCCAGGTGTCGCCCCCAGACAAATACGGTTACTGTTCCTACGGCGTGGAAGTCGGCGTGACCAAAACCGCCGCCGAAAGCTCCAAGATCGTGATCGCTGAAGTCAACCCCAACATGCCCCGCACGCTGGGCGACAGTTTTATCCACGTATCCAAGCTGGACTACGTGGTCGAAGTTGACTATGCGCTGCCCGAAGTGCACATGGCAGTGTCCTCGCCAGAGCAGGAAGCCATCGCTAATCACCTGGCCGCCATGATTCCCGACGGCGCGACACTGCAAATGGGCATCGGTGGCATTCCCGACGCCGTACTGAAGAAGTTGCAGAACCACAAGCATCTTGGCGTGCACACCGAGTTGTTTTCGGACGGTGTGGTGGACCTGGTGGAAGCGGGCGTGATCACCAACGAGCGCAAGACGTTCCACCCGGGCAAGATCATCGCCGGGTTTATGCTTGGCACACAGCGCCTGTACGAATTCGTGGACGACAATCCCATTGTGGAACTGCATCCCACTGAATACATCAACGACCCGTTCAACATCGCCAAAAACGACCGCATGGTGTCGATCAACTCCGCCATCCAGGTGGACCTGACCGGCCAGGTCTGCGCCGACAGCATTGGCCCCCGCTTCTATTCCGGCGTGGGCGGCCAGGTGGACTTTGTCCGTGGGGCAGCACGCAGCAAAGGCGGGATGCCGATCATCGCCTTCCCCAGCACCGCCAAAAATGGCGAAATCAGCCGTATTGTGCCCACGCTGACCCCCGGTTCCGGCGTGATCACGTCGCGCAACGACGTGCACTACATCGCCACTGAATACGGCGTGGCAGATTTGTATGGCCGCACGATCCGCGAGCGTGCCCGCAGCCTGATCGAGATCGCACACCCCAAGTTCCGGGCCGAACTCGCGGAAACCGCCGAAGAGTTATATCACGTACCAAAATTCTTTGTACCTGAAATGCCCACTGAGTAAGAGAAGACGAGGAGTTCATTGGAATGGCAGCAAAGGGACGGATCGAAATCAACGAAGAACGCTGCAAAGGCTGCACGCTTTGTGCGCTGGCCTGTCCGCAGACCATCATCGAAATGGCCACTGATCGCGTGAACGCTAAAGGATATTACCCGGCCTTGCTGGTTGATCCCGACGTGAAATGCACCGGATGTGCGCTGTGCGCGGTTGCCTGTCCCGACGTCTGTATTACGGTTTACCGGCAAGTCCCATCCAAGACGCGCCGCGCCGAAGCAGCGGTCTGAGGAAGGAAAATTAGCATTATGCCTGTTGAATTGATGAAGGGTAACACCGCGCTGGCCGAAGCCGCCGTTCGCGCAGGGGTCGAGGCCTTTTTCGGATACCCGATCACCCCCCAAACAGAATTACTGGAACACATGTCGAAGCGCATGCCAGAACTGGGCCGCGCGTTTGTCCAAGCCGAAAGCGAAGTCGCCTCGATCAACATGGTCTACGGTGCTGCCTGTACTGGCACGCGCGTGATGACGTCGTCCTCCAGCCCCGGCATCAGCCTGATGCAAGAGGGTTTCTCCTACATCGCGTGCTCCGAAGTACCGTGTGTTGTGGTGGATGTGATGCGTGGCGGGCCGGGATTGGGCAACATTCAGCCTTCGCAATCGGACTACTTCCAGGTCACGCGCTCCGCCGGGCATGGCGATTATCACGCTATCGTGCTGGCTCCGTCCTCCGTGCAGGAAGCCGTTGACTTGATGGGTGACGCTTTTGACCTGGCCGACCAGTATCGCCACCTGGTGTTTGTGGTGGCCGATGGCTTGCTGGGGCAGATGATGGAACCGGCGGAGCTACCGCCGATGCAGCCCCTGCGTACCGAACGACCTGACTGGGCGTTGACCGGCGCAAATGGTCGTGACCCCAATATCATCACCTCGCTAGAACTTAGCGCGCCGGCATTGGAAGCAGTGAACGACCGGCTGCAGGCCAAGTTAAAAGTGATCCGGGAAACCGAACAGCGCTCGACCGAGAACATGACCAAAGACGCCCGGCTGGTAGTCGTAGGCTACGGCACGGCGGGACGCATTGCCGAAACCGCCGTCAAACAGGCACGCCGCGAAGGAATGCAGGTCGGCCTGTTCCGCCCCATCACGCTTTGGCCGTTCCCCGAACAGCGGCTCTCTGCCCTGACCGACCATGTCGAAGCCTTACTGGTGGTCGAGATGAACGCAGGCCAGATGGTGGAAGACGTCAAGCTGGCGGCTGGTGGCCAGATTCCGGTCGAGTTCTATGGCCGGACGGGGGGCGTGGTCCCGGTTCCCGAAGAAATCTATGACGCCATCGTCGAGTCGTATGAGAAGCTAGCGTAGGAGCATATACAGATGACATCCGCAGTAATGGTTGAAGAAAAAGTGGTTTACGAGCGGCCTGAATCGCTGGCCGACGTGGCAACGCACTACTGCCCCGGCTGCACGCACGGCATTGCCCACCGCATCGTGGCCGAAGTGTTAGACGAACTCGGCGTGCGCGACCGCACAATTGGGGTTTCCCCGGTTGGGTGTGCGGTGCTGGCCTATAAATACTTTAATACTGACGGCGCAGAAGCCGCGCACGGACGCGCTCCCGCTATGGCCACCGGCATCAAGCGCGTGATGCCAGATCACGTTGTGTTTACCTACCAGGGTGATGGTGATCTTGCCGCGATTGGCATTGCTGAGATCATCCACGCCGCCACGCGCGGTGAGAACATCACCACCATTTTTGTCAACAACGCAATCTACGGCATGACGGGCGGCCAGATGGCGCCCACCACCCTCATCGGGCAGGAAACTACCTCGTCTCCCGGCGGACGCAGCCAGACCCTCACCGGCTTCCCAGTGCGCATGGCGGAACTGATGGCAGGCATCACGGGCAGCGCCTATATCGCGCGCCGCTCGCTGCACAATGTCAAAGAGATCAACACAGCCAAACGCGCGATCAAAACCGCGTTCCTGGCCCAATTGAATGGTCTGGGCTTCTCGATGGTTGAGCTGCTATCGACCTGCCCCACCAACTGGAAAGTGTCGCCTGCTGAAGCGCTGGCCTGGGTAGAAAGCGATATGGTGCCCTACTACCCATTGGGTGACTATAAAGTGGCCGAAGAAGTCAAGCCTTTGATGAAGAGAAGATAGGGGCAACGATGCACGAAGAAGTTATTTTTGCAGGTTTTGGTGGCCAGGGGGTGTTGTTCGCCGGACAGCTGCTGGCCTATACTGCGCTGGCCGAAGACAAGCATGTGACCTGGATCCCATCGTATGGCCCGGAAATGCGGGGCGGTACGGCGAACTGCACGGTGGTTGTCAGCGACGAGCCAGTTGGCTCCCCGGTGACAAAATACCCCAGCATCGTGGTGGCGTTTAACAATCCATCGCTGGAAAAGTACGAAGACGAGGTCAAGCCGGATGGCTTACTGGTCGTGAACGAATCGCTGGTCATCCATCAGGTCCAGCGCGACGACCTAGATCTCGTCCTGGTTCCGGCGACAGCACTGGCCACCGAACTGGGCGAAACGCGCATGACCAACATGATTCTGTTTGGCGCGATGCTGGCTCATCGCCCGATGGTAGCCCTGGACACAGCAGAGCATGTGCTGCTCGATAAGCTGGGTGAACGCAAAGCCCACCTGCACGAACTGAATCTGATGGCACTGCGCAAAGGCATGGAACTCGGTCTGGCGCAAAAAACAGAAGCCTGATCCATCGTCATCAACTCAACCTGCCCGTCATGTACCGCCTGGTCTGACGGGCGGTTGTGTTTTCTGACGAATCTTTCCCAGCAATCGATGTTGACGCACCGCGTTGCCGTATGGTACGCTGGGCTGCACAAAGTGATGATGGAGAAGAGTAGCGGGACCCACCAGGAGTCCAGAGAGCCGCCACCGGTGAGAGAGCGGTCTGCTGGCCCCGTGAAAGACTCTCCGGAGCGCGGGAAGAACGCCACGGGGATTTGACCTCCTGGCCAGTAAGTCCCGACGGTTCGCCCCCGTTATCAGGTTATGATGAGGCTATCCCGCACTTGGTCCAGGGTGTGGTGATGGCGAACTTGCAGTGGCACCACGAATGCCCCCTTCTTCGTCTGCATACGAGAAGGGGGCTATATGTTGTGGAGGTGTCACTCATCATGCAACGCATCTGGACAACCCAACTGGGGAGTTATGCCGGCGAACGAGTCCAAATCGCGGGCTGGCTCCATCGTCTGCGCCAACTCAGCAATGTCACGTTTCTGATCCTGCGCGATGGCCAGGGCCTGGCCCAGGTGGTCATCGACGATCCACGACTGACGGACGAGTTGGCGAACTGGTATCATGAATCGGTGCTCTTGGTCGAAGGAGTCGTCGTGGTGGAACCACAGGCTCCTGGCGGAATGGAAATCCACCAGCCATCGATCAAACTGCTGGCTAACAGCGCCGAGCCGCCCCCCTTCGACTTGTTCCGCCCGGCGCTAAAAGCTCAACTCCCCACCATCCTCGACCATGCGCCGCTGTCACTGCGCCATCCCCGGCGACGTGCTCAGTTCCTGATCGCGTCGGCGTCGATCAGTGGTTTTCGTAGTGCGCTGCAAACCCTGAACTTTGTCGAAATCCAGACACCCAAGATCGTCGCCTCGGCCACCGAGGGTGGGGCCAATGTATTCAAGATCGACTACTTCGGCACCCCCGCCTACCTCGCCCAGAGTCCGCAGTTCTACAAGCAAATGATGGTGGGCGTTTTCGAGCGCGTGTTTGAGATTGGACCGGTCTTCCGGGCCGAGCCGCACTCGACCACGCGCCACATCAACGAATACGTCTCGCTGGATGCCGAGATGGGCTTCATCGATGACCACCGCACGGTGATGACAACATTGACCGAAGTGATACGCGGGATGCTGGACACCGTCCGCCGCGACGCGCACGATGCCACTGCCTTACTGGGCATTGACCTGCCGCAGGTCCCGCCCACCATCCCGATCATTCATTTTTCCGGTGCGCAAGACCTGATCTGGCGCGAAACGGGCGAAGACCCGCGCGGCGAACCTGATCTGGCCCCGGCACACGAACGCTGGCTGGGCGATTGGGTCCAGCGGGAGTATGGCTCGGACTTCTTGTTTGTAGAAGGCTACCCGATGGCCAAGCGCCCGTTCTATACCCATCCCGCGCCCCAACATCCGGAGTATTCCAACAGCTTCGATCTGCTGTTCCGAGGGCTGGAGCTGGTCACGGGCGGGCAGCGCCGCCACCTGTACGATGACTACCTGGCCGCGCTCGCTACACATGGCCTGCCAGTTGAACCCTTCGTGGGCTACCTGCAGGCGTTCAAGTATGGGATGCCGCCGCATGGGGGGTTCGCCATCGGCCTGGAGCGCTGGGTGGCCCAACTCACCGGCGCGAGCAATATCCGCGAAACGACGCTTTTTCCGCGTGACATCCACCGCCTGACGCCGTAAAGCACCTGAATGATGACGCATCGCCCGCCGGATTCGCATGTTTTAGAGCACTTCGGCGGGCGTGTTTTTTGCCGGTTTCGACGCGCTGGCGATACCCCGAACATGAGTCTATACTGAATGCGACAATCAATGGACTAATCGTTGGCGTATCCAGAGAGACTGATGGCTGAACAACCCAATTTTGAAGGTTTTGTATGCCCGCTCCCGCTGCGAGACTATCCTCAGATCGTGTTGGGACATGGCAGCGGGGGACGTTTATCATCCGAGTTAATCCAACACCTGTTTGTACCCTTGTTCGACAATCCCGCGCTGGCAAGTCTCAATGACCAGGCGGTGCTGGATATCAACGGCACGCGGCTGGCCTTCACCACCGACTCGTTCGTGGTGCAACCATTGTTCTTCCCCGGCGGTAACATCGGCAGCCTGGCAGTACACGGCACCATCAACGACCTGGCCATGAGCGGCGCGCAACCACTCTTCATTTCGGCAGGTTACATCCTGGAAGAGGGGTTGTTAATGGACGACCTGGGCAATATCGCCACGGCCATGGCGAACGCCTGCCGGGACTCAGGAGTATTACTGGTGACAGGCGACACCAAAGTGGTGGACAAAGGCAAGGGGGATGGCGTCTTCATCAATACAGCAGGCATTGGCATCGTTCCAGACGGCGTGAATATTGCCGCCAATAATGCGCAGCCGGGTGACGTGATTATCGTCAGCGGCACGATTGGCGATCATGGCATGGCGATTATGTCTGTGCGCGAGGGGTTAACCTTCGAGACGGAACTCGTCAGCGACAGCGCCGCGCTGCACACGCTCGTAGCCGCCATGCTCGACGTAACTAATGACCTGCACTGCCTGCGCGACGCGACTCGGGGTGGGGTTGCTGCTGTGCTCAACGAATTAGCTGCCAGTTCGCAGGTGGGCTTTGTGCTGGACGAAACCGCGCTCCCGGTCCGGCCAGCGGTCCAGGCCGCGTGTGAAATGCTGGGCATGGACCCGCTGTATGTTGCTAACGAGGGCAAGCTGGTAGCTGTTGTCCCGGTGGCACGGGCGGATGCGGTATTGGCGGCTATGCGCAAGCATCCACTAGGCCGGGATGCAACCATCATTGGGCAAGCGGTCAACGAACATGCTGGTATGGTAATTGCCCAAACGGCTATCGGCGGACGGCGTGTTGTCGATATGCCCCTGGGAGAAATCTTACCCCGGATCTGTTAGGAAGAGGAGAGGGTATGGACGCACAAACACTCTTTCGTCAGGGGGTTCTGGCCATCCGCGATCAGAAGGATGTCGCGCAGGGCCGCAAACTCCTGCAACAATCGCTGCGCCTTGATCCGAAAAACGACATGGCCTGGCTGTGGCTGACGCGCACGGTGAGTGATACCGAAACTCGCCTGAAATACATCGATTACGCGCTCAAGGTGAATCCAGCCAACGAACACGCGCTTAAGCTCAAGCAACAACTGCTGCAACATGCGGTCCCCGCGGCGGCTCCACCGGTTGCTGCCCCGGCTGCTTCGCCCCCCCAACCGCAAGTCGCATCCGTTCCAGCCGTATCACAACCGGAACCGGTCGCGGCAGTACAATCCGACGCGCTGACCATGGCCTCCCCGATGAAACCATCGGAACGGAAGCAGGTTATGCAGTTGCTCGAACAGGCCGAAGTCTACCGTGAAGAGGACAATATTGAGGCCGCCATTGGCGAGTGGGTATCCGTGCTTGGTATCCGCGTTGACCACGATGTCGCCATCCGCAACGCCACCGGTCACTTGTGGAAGATGAACTACCGCGAAGATGCTCGCGAGTTAATCCACCGCGCTATCGACGCCGGTACTGCGGTGCCCTTCATCTACATGACCGCCATCGACATGGCCGAACGCGAGCATGACTATGAGGTCGCAGACCAACTGCGAGAAACCATTCCCGCAATGCCGAACGCGCCAGAGGAGTTGATCATCAACATCGTTGATCAGCATATGGAAGCCTATAAAATGGACCAGGCGCTCAAGGCATTAGAAGCCGCCGTCGAAAGCCATCCTGACAGCCAGGTACTGCTGGTCAAACTCGGCGATGTGTACACGGAACTCCAGCGCACGACCGAAGCCATGAGTTGTTATGATCGCGCTGTACGATTAGGCTCGCGCTCAACCTTCGGGAAAGAAGCGGATAAGCGGTTGGCCAGTTATGTCCCCGTGCTCACGGACCAGGAACGGGGCAGCATCCTGTTGGCTGTACGCGAGGCGACTGGCTTCGGCATTGCCGCGTTCCTGCTCGGCATTCAGGACGCAGGACTGGACCTGCCATCAATGTCGGGCTTACATTGGATGGGGATCGGCCTATCCTTGCTGGGTGGCTATTTTTTGGTCACGGCCACTTCGTCGCCCCAGCAGCGACCGCTAGCCGGGTTGTTGGGCGGCAAAATTCCGCCCCCCACTGAAATTGATCCCGATGAAAAGAAAGAGGTTGAAAACACCTTTGGTGAGGCGATGGCAGAAGACAGCCAGATTCCCATTCTACCCATGGCGGCACGCTATTTCCTGGGCTTCGTTGGCCTGGTGATGATCATTGCGGCCCTGGGGTTGGTGCTCAACCAAAGCCTTGGCCTGGTGATGGATTATACCCAGCCACCCTACCCGGAATCCTTGCGGTAATGCACTCCGAGTAACCATCGAGGTTGTCAGTATGTGTCTAATTATCTCCTTTATATTACTGGTGCTGAGCGTCATCATTTCGATGTCGTTTATCTACCCACTACCGATCAATGATGCCCGGACCACGCGCTATCGCAGCCTGCCCTGGTCAACGTATCTGCTAATCTCGATCAACGCCATCGTATTTCTCGCCTGGTTAGGCCCCGATCTATATGGCAGTGGAGATGAACCCCCTAACTGGCCGAGCTACGTGAACAAAATATCGTCCTACGGCTACCGCGAAGACCTGATCACGTCTCTCTCTGGCACCGAAACGATGGGCGGGATAGGGGCGCTGGCCACGTTTTCCAGCATGTTCATGCACGCGGACATCTGGCACCTGTTTAGCAACATGATCTTTTTGTGGACCTTTGGCCGCCGCATTGAGGATGCCTGTGGTCATTCGCGCTTCCTGGTCTTTTACATCTTCGCGGGCATGGTCGCCAATGTCGGCTCGGTGATGTTGAACCCTGCCGATCGCGACATCCCCGGTATTGGCGCGAGTGGGGCCATCTTTGGGGTCATGGGCGCCTACCTGCTGTTATTCCCCAACGGCAAAATCATATCGTTGTGGGGGCTGGGGGCTATCTTCCGCATCCCCTTCGCAGCGGTCCGCATGGTGGGCGACAGCGACGTGAAACTGTGGCGGTGGGCGATGCCGTTACCAGCCTGGTTTTTGCTGTTGGTCTACGTAGCAATCAACATCGGGCCATCGCTGGAGACAATCTTCTGGGGAGACAATACCGGCGGGGTCGATACTCTGGCCCACCTGACAGGTTTTGCCGCAGCCCTGACGATCTTCTTTTTCGTGCGCAAGGACCTGCTGGTCCGTTTCTTGTCGGGACGCACAGTTTAGGGCTACTCAGAGCGGTTTAAGACACCGTAACCGAAAGGAACTGCGAACCCAGAATCAGTCTTGACAGGCCCAACCCGAACTGCTAATATCAGTTCCTCGTAGACGCGGCGTTATCCCTACCCAGTAGTAGGGCGCTGACGACCGAATTGGATCAGGTATCGTGCGTGAGGCCATCTGTGCCGTAGTCTATTGATGGCCTCACGTTGTGTCAGAAGCAGGCGGGCGTTTTGCGCCCGTGTGTTACGCTCAAAACCAGTATCGTTCTGGCCAGAACGTTGGAGAAAAAGTATGCCGACCATCAACCAACTTATTCGCAAGGGGCGCAAGCCGAAGAAAAAGAAGAGCAAGTCGCCTGCGCTGCAATATACCTTTAACTCGTACACGCAGCGGCGTACTCGCCAGCCGAAAGGCGCACCACAAAAACGTGGTGTCTGCACCCAGGTGAAGACGATGACGCCCAAGAAGCCTAATTCTGCGTTACGCAAGGTGGCGCGTGTCCGCCTCACCAACGGGATCGAAGTGACGGCCTACATCCCCGGTGAAGGGCACGGGTTGCAGGAACACAGTGTGGTGCTGGTGCGCGGTGGTCGTGTGAAAGACCTGCCGGGTGTGCGCTACCACATCGTGCGCGGCACGTTGGACGCCGATGGCGTGAGCGATCGCGGCCAGGGACGCAGCAAGTACGGCACCAAAAAGCCGAAGTAGAACCGGGGAGATTACGCATATGCCAAGAAGGAACAGCCCTCCGAAGCGCAAGGTCGAGCCGGACGTCAAATACAACAACGTCCGCGTCGAAATGTTTATCAACCGCATGATGTACGGCGGCAAGAAAAGCACCGCCCGGCGTGTGATGTACGATGCGTTGGCACTGGTTGAAGAACGCGCCAAGCGCGATCCGATTGAGGTCTTTGAACAGGGTCTGCGCAACGCGACGCCAGTCCTCGAAGTCAAGCCCCGCCGTGTGGGTGGCTCGACCTACCAGGTGCCGGTTGAAGTTGATCCCGCCCGTGCGCTGTCGCTGGCGATGCGGTGGCTGTTGGCCGCTGCACGCGCGCGCGGAGGCCGCAGCATGGCTGAAAAACTGTCGGCGGAACTCATGGATGCCGCCAACAACCAAGGTTCTGCTGTCAAAAAGAAAGAAGACACGCACCGCATGGCGGAAGCCAATCGTGCGTTTGCACATTACCGCTGGTAAAGGACAACCATGGCCAAAAAAGCCGCTGCTGAACTTGCTCAGAATCTGGCCCAGGTGCGCAATATTGGCATCATCGCCCATATCGACGCCGGGAAGACAACGACGACTGAGCGTGTGCTGTACTATGCGGGTATGATTCACCGTATGGGCGAGGTGCACGACGGAGCAGCCACAACCGATTACATGGATCAGGAAAAAGAGCGTGGGATCACGATCACGGCAGCCGCGATCACGGCTTCGTGGCGCGGTCACCAGATCAACCTGATTGATACGCCCGGACATGTGGACTTCACCGCAGAAGTTCAACGCAGCTTGCGCGTGTTGGATGGCGGCGTCGTGGTGTTTGACGGTGTCGCCGGGGGCGAACCCCAATCGGAAACCGTATGGCGGCAGGCCAATGAATACCATGTGCCGCGCATATGTTTCATCAACAAGATGGACCGCACCGGTGCAGACTTCCAGCGCGCAGTCAGCATGATTGTTGGCCGGCTCAGCGGCAATCCTGTGCTGCTCCAGTTGCCCTATGGCGCTGGCGCAGACTTCGCCGGCATCATCGACCTGATGAAGATGGAAATGGTAGTCTATGGCGACGACCTCGGCACCGACATCCGGCGCGAAGATATCCCAGCGGATATGGCAGAAGAGGCCGACCTCGCTCGCGCAGAGATGATCGAGAAGATCGTCGAGCACGACGAGACGCTGATGGAAAAGTACCTGAACGAAGACCCCATCAGCAACGAAGAACTGATCGCGGCGCTGCGTGAAGCGACCATCAAAGGGTTGACGCATCCGGTGCTGTGTGGCTCGGCCCTCAAGAACAAAGGCGTGCAACTGCTGCTGGATGCGGTTGTCGATCTGTTACCCTCGCCGTTAGATATTCCGCCTATCCAGGGGACGAATCCGAAATCTGAAGAGACGGAAGAACGCGGCCCATCCGATGATGAGCCCCTGTCGGCCCTGGTCTTTAAGATCGTGACCGACCCCTTTGTGGGACGCCTGGCCTTTTTCCGTGTCTACTCCGGCGTGCTCAAGAGCGGTTCTAGCGTAGTGAACACCTCGAAGGATCGCAAGGAGCGCATTGGGCGCGTGGTGCGCATGTTTGCGGATCGCCGCGAAGACGTAGAAGAAGTGCGCGCTGGCGATATTGCAGCCACACTCGGCCTAAAGCAAACCTTTACCGGTGATACCCTGGCAGCCGCGAACGCGCCAATTCTGCTGGAGGACATCCAGTTCCCCAAACCGGTGATCTCGGTGGCCATCGAGCCAGACACTAAAGCCGACCAGGACAAGATGGGTGAAGCCCTGGCTAAGCTGGCCGAAGAAGACCCCACCTTCCAGGTGAAGGTTGATGACCAGACCGGCCAGACCCTCATTTCGGGTATGGGCGAGTTACACCTCGAAGTACTGGTCGACCGGCTATTCCGCGAGTTTAAGGTGAGTGCACGTGTCGGCAAGCCGCGTGTTTCGTACCGCGAGACCATCACGGCTCCTGCTGAGGGCGATGGACGGTTCGTGCGGCAGACGGGTGGTAGCGGCCAATATGGTCATGCCGTCATCGAAATTGAACCGCTGGCCGACGACGAAGAGATCGAGGAAGATGTCGTCTTCGAAGACAAGATCGTGGGTGGAACGATCCCCCGCGAATTCATCAAGTCCGTAGAATCTGGGCTGCGCGAAGCCGCGCAGAGCGGCATCATGGCTGGGTATCCAGTGATTCGCATTCGCGCCTCGCTGGTCGATGGGTCGTATCACGAAGTCGACTCATCCGACATGGCGTTTAAGATCGCCGGATCGATGGCGCTGAAAGACGCCTTCATGAAAGGCTCACCGATCCTGTTGGAACCGTACATGCGCGTGGATGTCGTGGTACCCGAAGAATATGCCGGTGATGTGATCGGTGACCTGTCGGCACGCCGCGCCAACATCGGCGGCATCGAAACACGCAGTGACGGGGTGTCGGAGGTTCGTGCCGAAGCGCCATTGGGTGAGATGTTTGGGTATGCCACCAGCCTGCGCAATATGTCGCAAGGTCGCGGCAGCTTCACCATGGAGTTTGACCGGTACCAACCGGTACCGGCTTCGATGGCAGATGAGATTATTAAAGGTGGCGGCTAGCCCGCTGCCTTCTTTAACGACCTATTAGTCATTTTCGTTGCAGGAGGTATTCATGGCCAAGGGTAAGTTTGAGCGGACCAAGCCGCATGTGAACATCGGGACAATCGGCCACATCGATCACGGCAAGACGACCCTGACGGCTGCGATCAC
>JAADYV010000595.1 GCA_010092855.1 Chloroflexota bacterium
ACGATGGTGGCCGGGCGCGGGCTGGGCACCCGGCTGACCAAATCCCGCTCGCTGGACTTTCCCCAGGAAGTACTGGACTTTGGCAGCACCGATGTGTTTGGGTTCATTCCGATCCCGATTGTGTTCTTTGCGATAACGGTGGCTATCGCCTACGTGATCCTGAACCGGACGGCGTTTGGCCGCCAGATTTACGCGGTGGGCAATGACCTCGAAGCGGCGCAGAAAGCCGGCATCAAGACCGACCGCGTGCTGATGGGCGTGTACATGATCAGCGGCGTGTGTGCGGCGCTGGGCGGCTTTGTGCTGGTCAGCCAGATCGGGCGGCTGGATGCGCCATTTGGCAAAGGCGACGAATTCGATGCGATTGCGGCGGCGGTGCTGGGCGGCGCGAGTCTGTTCGGCGGCGTTGGCAGCGCGTTCGGCCCGGTCATCGGCGCGATCCTGGTGCAGATGGTGCAGAACGGCCTGGTCTTCACCGACATCAACCTGTACCTGCGGCCCATGATCGAGGCGCTGGTGATCTTCCTGGCGGTCTTCTTCGACAGCGTGCGCGGCATCCGGCTGGCCAAGCTGCGGCGGCGCTACATTCGCATCCCGACCGAGCGCCAGACCCAACCCGCTGACAGCCATGCTGCGGCTGCCGGGGCGCTGCCCGCTGCGGGAGACTGATCGTTATGCTGCTCATCGGACTCGATATCGGGACAACGGGGTGCAAGGCGGCCCTGTTCGACGAAACCGGCACACTGGTGGCCAGCGCCAGCCGCGAATACGTGGTGGACTTTCCCCAGCCGGGGTGGGCCGAACAGGATGCGGAAGCCGTCTGGCAGTTGGCGCAAGAGACGCTGCGCGCCATCACGGCCACGCCGCACGGCCCGGACGCGGCAGCAATTGGGCTGTCGGTGCAGGGCGAGGCGATCATCCCCGTCAACAACGTGGGGCAGGCGCTGCGCCCCGCGATACTGGGCATGGATACGCGCACCGGGCCGCAAAACCAGTGGCTGCGCGAGCGCTTTGGGGCAGAATGGCTGTTTGAACACACCGGGATGCCGGTGCACACCATCAACACGCTGCCCAAGCTGCTGTGGCTGCGGGAAAACGCGCCCAACATCTGGAGCAGCGCGGCGCAGTTCCTGCTCTACGAAGACTTCCTGATCAGCAAAATGACCGGGCAGGCGGTGACCAGCCGCTGTCTGGCTTCGCGCACCCAACTGTACGACCTCGGCGCGGGGCAGTGGTCGGTTCCCGTGCTGGATGCACTGGCGCTGGACCCGGCACGCCTGGCCACCGTGCAGCCGTCGGGCTATGCGGTCGCCGCCATGCACGCGGACCTGGCCCGCGAACTGGGCTTTCGCAGCCCGCCGCAGATCATCACGGGCGGGCACGACCAGGCGTGCGGCGCGCTGGGCGTCGGGCTGGTCGAACCGGGGCTGGCGATGGTGTCCACTGGAACGGCGGAAGTGGTCGAGGTGGCGCTGGCGCAACCGGCGCTCAACCCTACCCTGTACGCGGGCAATATCTCGGTCTATGCGCACGTCGTGCCGGAGCTGTACCTGGCCATGACACTGAACCACAGCGGCGGGCTGCTTCTGCGCTGGTTTCGGGATACAATGTGCACGGAAGAACTGCAGCAGGCACGCGCGGATGGGCAAGACGCCTATGACCTGATCCTGGCCGGAGCCACACCAGACCCATCCGGGCTGCTGGTGCTGCCCCACTTCGCCGGGAGCGGCACGCCGACCTTCGACACGGCCTCGAAGGGCGCGATCCTGGGCCTGACCTTCGGCACCACCCGGCGCGACCTGGCCAAAGCGCTGCTGGAAGGGCTGACGTATGAACTGCGTCTCAACCTGGACCTGTTGCGCGAGGGCGGCGTGGAGATCGATCAACTACGCGCTATCGGCGGCGGCGCACGCTCGGACTTGTGGGTGCAGCTCAAAGCCGATATAACGGGGATACCGGTGGCGGTGCCGCGCATCACCGAAGCAGCGTGCTGGGGGGCGGCGCTGCTGGCCGGAGCCGGAGCCGGGTGTTTTACCGATGTGCGCGCGGCGGCGGAAGCGGCGGTCCAGTTTGGACAGCACATATCGCCCGACCCTACCCGCCACGCCCGCTACACCGACCAATATGCGCTCTACCGCCAGCTCTACCCGGCGGTCAAAGATATTCATCACCAGTTGTAGGCAGTCGCCGCGTTTGTACGCTACACACGAAAGGACTTCTTGAGGATGAGGAATGACAAAACAACCTTAGCCGTTATCGTCGGCAATCGTGATTTCTTCCCGGACCGGCTGATCACCGAAGGGCGCGCCGATATTCTGGCGCTGCTGGAGGAAATGGACATCGACCCCGTGATCCTGGACGAAAATTCGACCAAACTCGGCGCGGTCGAAACCTGGGAACACGCCAAAATCTGTGCCGACCTGTTCCGCCAACACCGCGACGAAATCGACGGCATCCTGGTGCTCCTGCCCAATTTTGGAGACGAAAAAGGGGTTGCCGATACGATCAAGCTCTCTGGGCTGGATGTGCCGATTCTGGTGCAGGCCTATCCTGACGATCTGGACCAGTTCACGGTGGAGCGCCGGCGGGATGCTTTCTGCGGCAAGATTTCGGTGTGCAACAACCTGGTGCAGTATGGGTTCGCTTTTTCATTGACAGAGCAGCACACCATCCACCCCACCACCGACTCGTTCAAGGCCGACCTGGACAAGTTTGTGCGGGTGTGCCACGTCGTCAACGGGCTGCGCCGCGCGCGCCTGGGTGCGATTGGGGCCCGGCCCGGCAACTTTAACACCACGCGCTACAGCGAAAAACTGCTGCAAGCGCACGGCATCAGCGTGACGACGATTGATCTTTCCGAGATGTTTGGGTTGGCGCGCAAGCTGGAAGACAACGATCCGCGCGTCAAGGCCAAGCTGGACAGCATCGAGGGGTATGTGAACACCGACGCTGTGCCACCGGACGCCGTCGTCAAACAGGCCAAACTCGGCCTGGTGATCGACGACTGGATGCAAACGTATGACCTGGACGCCTCCGCGATCCAGTGCTGGACCTCGTTGCAGCAGAACTACGGCATCAACGTGTGCACGCTGATGAGCATGATGAGCGAGCAGCTTATGCCCAGCGCCTGCGAAGTTGACATCACCGGCGTGACCTCGATGTATGCGCTCACGCTGGCGTCGACCACACCCAGCGCCCTGGTTGACTGGAACAATAATTACGCGGACGATCCGGACAAGTGCGTGCTGTTCCACTGTGGGAACTGGGCCAGGAGCTTCTTCGACGATGTGAAGATGGCCAATGCCGAAATCCTGGCGACCACGTTGGGCACCGAAAACACATATGGCACGGTGGCTGGGCGCACGCCCGCGGGGCCGTTCAGCTATGCGCGCGTGACCACTGATGACCGCAACGGGCGTATCCGCACCTACGTAGGCGACGGCGTGTTCGTGGATGATGCACTGGATACGTTTGGCAGTCGCGCGGTGGTCCAGGTACCGGAATTGCAAGGGCTGCTGCACTATATCTGCAAAAACGGCTTCGAACACCACGCCGCGATGAGCGCATCCTATTCAGCGGCAGTGCTGGCCGAAGCCTTCGAAACGTATCTGGGATGGGACGTGTATCACCACCAGCCGTAACATTACTGACCGGACTCAACGGGTCACATCTCCCCGCTGGGCAGGGCCAGAGGGGATCGTTGACCATCACGCCGCCGCGATCATGGTGTTGACGTAGGCGATCTCTGTCTGGCGCACGGTATGCTCCGAACCGGGCTGCACCTCCACGCGCACCTCTGCGCCGAGTTGGTGCAGCTCGCGCCCTGTCAGGTGCAGTTGCTGTTCTGTCACCCACGCATCGCGGCCCGCGCCGCCGATGAAGACCGGGGTGCCGTCCAACGTCCCGGTGTACTGGCGGGCCAGATCGGGCGGACCAAGCAGCGCCCCACTAAGCACAAACAGCCCGCCATAGCGCCGGGGATGCCGCGCCACGAATTCCGCCGCCAGGCACGCCCCCTGCGAGAATCCACCCAGCACAATCCGGTTGGTGGGAATACCCGCATCCGTGATCCCCGTCACGAGATCAGCCAGCATCTGAAACGCTGACGACACATACGGCTCGTTGGCTTCCAGCGCGATGAAGCCCGAATTGGGATACCAGGTGTGGTTGGCGGCTTGCGGCGCGAGGTAAGCGACACGGTCCTGCGGCAGGTGGTCGACCAGGCTCAGGATGCTCTGCGCGCTACTGCCACGACCATGCAGCAGAATCACGGCTACGTCGGCATCGTCAAGGGCAGCACCCGCCAAAAGCACAGGCTGGTTGTCATGAACATGCGGGTTCGACATGGCGTTTTCTCTCCAGTGGTAACCGGGTGCAAGATGGCCGGAACACAATTACCGCCCGGCCACCCTGCACCATCAGCGGCGTTATATCTGCGGAACCTCGATGGGCTTCAGGCCGGCTTCGATCTGCTCGCGCTGTGGTTCGAGAAACGGCGGCAGCGCCAGCGTCTCGCCCAGGTGTTCCAGGTCCTCGTCGGCGTCAAAGCCAGGCCCATCGGTCGCAATCTCGAACAGGATGCCGTTCGAAATGCGAAAGTAGATCGAGCGGAAGTAGTAGCGGTCGATGAAGGGCGACACCCGCAGCCCCACGCGCGACACCCGCTCGTGCCAGTAGGCCTGCTCGTCCATGTTCGCCACCCGGAACGCGACATGATGCACGCCGCCCGCGCCGAGTCGGGCAATGGGCTGGTCCGGTTCCTCGACGACCCACACCTCGCGCCCCGGTCCGCCCTGGCCTGTTTCGTAGATCAGGACCTGTTGGCCGCCGGGATAGGTGGCAGTTTGAGTCTGGCGCATGGCCAGCACGTCGGTCAAGATTGGGTCGATCTGGTCCAGCCGGGGAATGGACAACATCACCGCGTAAAAGCCGCGCAGGGCATAGTCCGCCGGGACATCGCTGCCAGTCCATACTTGCCCTTCATAATCAGCTCCGCCGTCATCAACCAGCACCAACCGCTGGCCTTCCGGATCCTCAAAGCGCAGTACGTCGCGTCCGGCAAACGACTCGATGCCGTACTGCGGCACCCCGGCCTGGTCCAGACGGTCAACCCAATAGTGGAGTGCTTCCCGCCCATTGACGCGAAACGCGGTGGCCACAATGCTGTCGGTGCCCCGGCGGTCGGCGATCACCTGCGGCCAGTCGAAAAAGGTCATATCCGTACCCGGACTGCCTACCCGGTCGGCGTAGAACAGGTGATAGGCGCTGACATCGTCCTGGTTGACGGATTTCTTCACCAGGCGCAGGCCAAGCACGCGCGTGTAGAAATCCAGGTTGTACCCGATCTGCTTGGAATCGGCAGTAACGTGATGGATGCCATTCAGGTTCATGTGATTGCTCCGTTGAGACTCTAGCCGTGCTATTGTGTGCTGACAGCGTATCTTGCCACAATACAGTTTGAACTCAAACTGTTTCACATTAAATAGTTTAAGCTGGTATAATAGACATTGCCAACTGTTTTAGGATAAGAAACGCATTAAACAGCGTATCATTTGAGGAGCGCAGGATGCCAACCCATTACGCGGGAACAGCGGAGGAAAGGCGGGCGCTGAACGCCTACATCAAGCTGCAGAGGGCCGCAGAAACGGTGTTGATGCACACCACCGCGCATTTGGCCGACCACGCCCTGACGACCAGCCAGTTCGGGGTGTTGGAGGCGCTGTACCACCTGGGCACGCTGTCACAGCGAGAACTGGCCCAGAAGCTGCTCAAGAGCACCGGCAACATCTCTACCGTGTTGAAGAACCTGGAAAAACGCGGCCTGATCGCGCGCGAGCGCAATCCCGACGACACGCGCTATATGGATGTCTGCATTTCCGAGACAGGGGAAACGCTGCTGGCGGGATTCTTCGCGCAGCACGTCGGGGGCATTGTCGAAGAGATGAGCGTCCTCACCCCAGAGGAGCAGACCGAACTGGCGCGGCTGTGTCGTAAACTTGGTTTGCGGGAAGCAGCGACGTGAAGGAACCACCGTGCCATCCGCAACCAGACCTCCCTGGCAATCAAGTGAGCCGGGGAGGTCTGGGTTTGTGCCGTGTTACGAGTTACCGGAATCAGCCTGCGCTTGTTTCCTCGACAGGCTCGCTGTCTGGCTTCTGAGTCAGCAGCGACACGACGATCAACGTAACGAAGCTCAGCGGAATCGATATGATACCGGGATTGTCCAGCGGGAACGGAGCGGTAGCATCGACGCCGTAGCGTTCGTACATTGACGGCGAGAGCAAAATCAGCACCAGCGCCGACACCATCCCTACCAGCACCGAGGCCGCAATGCCGCGCGCAGTCGTTTTCTTCCAGAACAGCAGCATCAAGATCGCTGGCAGGTTGGCGGACGCCGCGACAGCGAATGCCAGCCCGACCAGGAACGACACGTTCGCGCCCTTAAAGTAGATGCCCAGCAAGATCGCAATGCCACCCACCACTACTGCCGCAATCTTCCCCGCCGCGACCTGCGCCGAGTCGGAGAGATTAAAGCCGCCGAAGCTGTTCATCAGGTCGTGCACCACCGCGCCAGATGAGGCCACGATCAACCCGCTGACCGTGCCCAGTACCGTCGCAAATGCAATCGCGGAGACGATGGCGAACAGCGCCGTGCCGAAGTACTGCGCCAGCAGCGGCGCAGACATGTTGCTGCTCTCGACATCCAGCACGCCATTGATCATCGCACCCAGGCCCATGAACAGCGTCAGGATGTAAAAGAAACCAATGGCCGCAATCGCCACGATGGTCGATTTGCGCGCAGCGGTCTGGCTGGGCACGGTATAGTAGCGGATCAGAATATGCGGCAGCGCCGAGGTTCCGAAGAACAACGCCAGCATCAGCGAGACGAAGTTCAGCTTGGACGAGGTGGTCGAACCTTCGTCTACCTTGAACTTGAGGCCGGGCCGCATGATCTTCTCGCCAGACGTGATGTTCTGGTACCACAGGGTCACATCATCGTCGCCGCTGGAAAAGGTTTCCTTCGAGAAGCGCACAATCTCGCTGTCCTCGATGATGGCCAGGAATTCAGCCGGATTCAAACCCTCAACCGACTCGACTTCCTCACCGTCCACAATGATTCTGTTAAAATGGCCGACCTGGAAGAATTCTTCGTCCTCTTTCGGCGCGCCATTGTACAATGTGTCACCATCCCCGGTTTCGACAATCGACAGCGTTTCGCGCAGGAAGTAATCGCCGCCTCCCTCATCCAGACTCCACCACGTTTCAATACCCTCGTCAGCGTCACCTTCGGCACCAACTTCGGCCAGCCGCACAAAGGTATGGTCGTCGACTTCTTCTTGCCCGACATAAACATGCGGATTCTGTGTCGCCAGGACCACCGTCCCGGTGTCGTCGACCGTGACCGGGATCGTCTCGAAGTCGTGGTAGTCGTCCGGTTCCAGCGTGAAGCCACTGCGCAGCACCAGGATCACCATGACGGTCGAGAAGACGATGAGCAGCCCGCCCTTGAGAAACTGCACATAGGTGGTCGAGGCCATACCCGCCGTCGCTACAATGAAGATGACGATAGCGCCAACCATAATCACGCCAACGAAGTGCGGCAGACCGAGCAGCGGCGTCACCAGCGCGCCCGCCCCCACCATCTGCGGGATCAAGTAACACAGCGACACGACTAGCGTGCTGATGCCGGCGGTCAGTTGGATGCCCTTCGAGTTGAACTTGGCATCCAGCGCGTCCGAAAACGTGTACTTGCCCAGACGCTTCAGCGGTTCCGCAACGACAAACAGCGCCACGATCCACCCCGCCAGGTAGCCGATGGAGTACAGGAAACCATCGTAACCAACGGTGGCGATCATGCCCGCGATGCCCAGGAACGAGGCCGCCGACAGGTAATCCCCCGCGAACGCGATGCCATTCACCGACCAGTGAATCTGGCCCCCAGCGGCAAAATACCCCTTTGAGTCTTTGGTGCGCCGGGCGAAGTAGAACGACAGGCCCAGCACAAACAGCACGAATGCGACAAACAATCCAACAGCGATGGGAGAGGCATCGTAGATCATGAGGGTTCAGACTCCTCGGTGTTGAGACGTTTCTCGTAGCGCGTGCAGATGGCGTTGTAGATCAACCCCATGACGATAGCGAGCATGATGAGACCAAAGCCGTAGACGACGGCGAGGTTGAGGTCGAAGATGATGGTTTCGCTCATGGTCTTGGGGCTGACGGTGTTGATCACCACAAACCCCGCATACACTAATCCGTATATCACGAACAAGACCAGGCCAATCCGCGCCTTGATGTCGGAAGCGTTGTCTTGTCCCAGTTCGACGGCAGGACCGTGATCCATATAGCGTGGCTCCTTAATTGTGAAATAAATAACAATGTGCATTGAAATATCTGCAATTGTGACAGTATAAAGCAAGGTATAGAATTTATCTAATTTTGTTTGGCCTTTAACTTGTCGAAATTCAACAAGTCGATAAATCAAAAAATAATATAGTTATTTGCATTATAAACTTTACCCGCAAAGGGCCAGCAATACAACACCCGCAGCTTTGGCAGCTAGCGGGTGTCTTGAGGTGCTGAGGAGACGTTGTGTGGCTGGTCAGTCGGCGGGCTGGTTGTTCGGGTGCGGCAGTCCAGACCAGATCTCAGCAGACAACACGATGTTGCGCGTGGCCAGAAAACCGGTCAAGGCACCGGCTAACTGCTGAGGGTTGCTGGTTGGCCGGGGGACAACTCCCCTTCCAGGTCCCGCAGGTGATCGACCGCCCACAGGTACAGGTCGGCCTTGGTACGGCCCGGAAAATGGTCCAACACGCCATAGTCGTGGATGGGCGACATCAATGGGTAAAACACGACGTCCCACCAATCCGCGGCGGCATCATCGCGGCTCACATCGGACTGCCCGGTTTGCAACAAGACGGCATGGTGCAGCCGGAGATGGGCCATCAGGTCGTCATAGCGCGAGGGTTCCGAAAGCTGGAACGGATAATAGTCCAGGGACAGGTAGCGCAGCCGGGATTGTTCCAGGAACATGGCGTAGGATTCGGCAGCGTCGATATCACGCGGCGCGACATCCGGGCGAAGCGCCACCGGCGATGTCAGCTCGATCACGCGGGCTTCAATGTATCGCGACCCCAACTGGCGGGCAACCGATACCCGGTGGTTACCGTCGCGCACGAAGTACACGTCACCCACCTGGTACACCTCAATCGGCGGCGTTCCGACCATGCCGGTGGTGGCGGCATAAACGCGCGCCCAACGGTCCCGCATCTCGTCGCGCTTGGGAAAAAAGCTGCGCGTGAATTCATGCCAGCGCCCCACACTGCCCGCGATTTGCTTTAGTGGAATGTTCTGAATGCCGCGAAATGTTTCTGCGGACAGCCGCAGCCGGGCCCGAATATCCTCGAAGCTAAGCAGTTCCGCGGGTTTGCCACGCAGATGGCTGAACGCATCACTCAGAAACGCGCGCCGTCGCGCCTGGTTGAAGGCGGCTATTCCCCGGATACGTTGGATCTCGAATTCGTGGTCGCGTCGTTGAGTGTGAGAAAGGCTGTTCATCCCAAAACTCCGATCACACTGGTGTTACCGATCGAGACCAGCGTACACCCTCGAGCGCGCTCAAAGTCAAGGGCGTTTCAGATGTTATCGGGGGATTTATGCACCAGCAGCACCGTCCGCTATGGCTGCGGTTGTGCGGTCGTATCCGCAGCGCGGAAGAACAACGGCCACGACAGGATTACGGGTGGCAGGAACAGCACCCAGTACAGCGCCCCACCCAGCAGCGCCAGCCCCAGCGTTATCTCGTCGATAACCAGCAGGCCATACAACACCACGAATAGATTCCAGGGCAACGTAGACCCGGCGACCACGTACCACGCCCACTGCTCCCCGCGCCGGAAGGGACCATGCGCAACGCCCAGCAGCAGCACCCCGGCAGCCCCGGCGAAACCCGCGATGGCGGCGATCAGGCCGCGCATCCACTCAATCGCGTCGTCGGGCAGCGCCTCGTGGGCATCCTCCCCCACCAGCAAGTCATACCCGGCAGTGGCAAAAACCTCTGCAACAATAAAGGTGCTCACCGCGTCCAGCAGCAAAATGATCGCGGCAAGTACCAGCCAGTTGGCCCAAAATGTCAGTGTGCGGTTAAGCATAGCGAGTCCCCCTTCACGGCCCTATACGAACGGCAGCGCG
>JAADYV010000596.1 GCA_010092855.1 Chloroflexota bacterium
AGCACCGGCGGCTGGTTTTCGCGCACGTAAGCCGCCAGCGACTCCCATATGGGCGTGGGTGCGAAGTCCGGCTCAACCAGCCGGAAGTAGTACCAGCTATGGCCCACATTCGACTCGTCGGCGGGTTTGAAATACCAGTAGTTGATCACGCCCACCCAGGGCCATTCGCGTAGCGCACGTTCATAGGCCAGCGGTGCCCATTCCGCCGCCTGTTCCATCGTAACCTGCCCGTAGCGCTCCAGGTCAGCGATGGACGGATCGTCCGGCACCGGGTTCCACCCCGCCTCGCTGATCCAGATTGGTTTGTGGGCGTCGCCGTTGGCCACCATCATGTCGCGTACCCACAGCAGGCGCTGGTAGTTGATCGTCACCTGCCGCAGCCGCTCATCGGTTGGGCCGCTCCACAGGCCATAGCCCTGCACGCTGAGCACGTCGAAGCAGTCACCGACCCCGGCCTGGTACATGCGCTGCAAGTAGAGCAGGTCGTAGGCGTTGCGCCCGCTGAGGTCCACCGTCGGCCCCAGCGCGCCGGTGATGACCACGATCTCCGGGTCCACCGCCTTGAGCGCGTGGTACGTCGAGCACAACATCTGCGTGTAATCTTCGGCGCTGACGGTCTGGTCGCCCCATTCCGGGTAGAGGTTTGGCTCGTTCCACACCTGGTAATGGATAATGCGGCCCTGGTAGCGCCCGGCCACCGCGACGGCGTAGTCCACAAAGTCGTTGTAATCGGCGGGCGGCGTGTAGGCGTTGGTGGTGCCAGGTGGTTGGCTCCAGGCGGGGGGCTGGCTCAGGCGCGCGATGATGTTGATATCGTACTGGGCGGCCAGGTCCACGATGTTGTCGTACTTGTCCCACGCGCTGACTTCGCCCACTGTGTCCAGGTTGCGGCGATCCATAAAGTCGCCCTTGCCGTGAATCTCGATGTCTTCCCAGGTGAACTGCTGCCGAATCCAGCCAAAACCCGCGTCGGAAATCATCTTAAGCTGGCGTTCACGTTTTTCCGGCTCGACTTCCTGTTCCAGGAAGGTGTTGACGCCGTAGGGGTTCACGTCGTTGTGGTCCAACTGGGCGAAGGGTTCTGTTTCCGGTTGCTGGCGCGTCCAGCGCACGAGGTACTGGCCGAAACCGAGCACCTGCTGGGCCGGTTCAGTTTCGCCGGTGCGTTCCCACAGCCAGTCATACACTAGCCCCTCGGACATCAAATCCAGGGCCAGCGCCGCCATTCCGATCACGCCGACCACCAGGACAATGGCCAGTGTGCGGAGTTTGAATCCAAACAGGGTAGAGGGCAACCGTCTCGTGTTCATGCGCGGGATTATAGAGTCTCCCCGCACAAAGCACAACTACACACCCGCAACGCACGGCTTATGCTGGACAGGTTCGCCGTCAAGTCGAATTTGACACCCTGTTGTATAGTAGGGGGCGGGAAAGTCACCACGCCCGTATTTTTTCATAAGGAGGAATCTTTCGTGAAAAAACGTCTCGCACTCGTGTTAGTGCTGGTAATGGCTTGTTGTGCCAGCTTACCCACCGTCCACGCCCAGGACAGCACCACCAGCGTCCGCATCGTGCTGCACGTCGCGCCCGGTTTTGAAGCAACCGACGACATGATGGACACCGCCCGCATGATCATCGAGCGGCGGGTGAATGGACTGGGTGTGTCAGAAGCGATTGTCCAGCGCCAGGGCGACGACCAGATTATCGTCGAAGCCCAGGGTATCTACGATGAAAACATCATCGATGCCGTGACCACCTCTACCTTGTTGGAGTTTGTTGATTTTTCCGGTGGCGTTGGCGCGGGTCTGCAAGAAGGCACCTGCATCCTGACCGATGTACGAAAGGAAATCATCGACAGCCGGTTGGAGGCCGGTGAAATCGCGGACTATGCCTGTCCATCTGAAGAACCCGATGCCCCACCTGATGAAGCGCTTCTCAACAATATCACGGGCCAGCCGTTTACCACTGTTATGACCGGCGAAGGGCTGGCGGATGCAACGGCGACCCCGTCGCAGGTTGGCACCCTGTGGATGGTCAACTTCACTTTGAGTGATGGCCCGGTTGCCGATCCCTTTGTGGATTACATCGCCAGCCACCCCAACGAACAACTGGCCATTGTGCTGGATGGGCGGTTGGTATCCGCACCGATTATTCAGTCCAGTTATTCATCGGTGGCTGCCGCCGGACTTTTGGAGATGGGTGTAATCACCGGCAACTTTACACACGACGAGGCACGGGTGCTGGCCGCCCAGTTGAGCTACGGCGCGCTGCCGGTGCCGCTGGTGGTCATCGAGATTGCGACCATCACCCGCTTTGAGATCGAAGGTCTGGAGTAATTCCTCAAGCTAGAAAATCTGTGCTAACATTAAGATAAATCCACTAGCAACTGCAAAGGCAGGACTCCCATGCCGTTTATCGAAGCACCAACCACTTTCTACATGGGTCGCCGGTTTGACCCGACCACGCGCCGCCTGGTGGACGAAGTGGTCTACTACGACTCGCGCGACCTGACCACACACGCCGTTGTGGTCGGTATGACCGGCAGCGGCAAAACCGGGCTGTGTATCACGCTGCTCGAAGAAGCCGTGATGGACAACATCCCGTCGATTGTCATCGACCCCAAAGGCGACATCACCAACCTGCTGCTGGCCTTCCCCGAACTGCGGCCCGAAGACTTCCAGCCCTGGATCAACACGGACGATGCGCGCCGGGCCGGGCTGGAAATTCCCGAATATTCGCGCGACGTGGCCCAACAGTGGCGTGACGGGCTGGCCAGTTGGGGCATCACGCCGCAGCGGGTGCGCTACTTCAAAGACAACGCCCGCTTCAGCATCTATACCCCTGGCTCCGACGCCGGGCTGCCGATCAGCATCTTGGACGCGATGCAGGCCCCGCGCGACGGCTTCCACAACAATGAGGAACTGCACCGCGAGCGCATCAGCGGCATTGTGACGGCGCTGCTGGCGCTCATCGGCAAGAATGTCGAGCCGGTCAAGGACAAGGAACACGTCCTCATCGCCAACATCTTCGAATATGCGTGGCGGCAGGGCCGCGACCTGACGTTGGAGGACATCATCACCCAGGTGCAAAAGCCGCCCTTTGGCAAACTGGGCGTGTTCGACGTGGACACGTTCTTCAGCGAAAAGGGCCGCTTCAACCTGGCGATGGAACTCAACAACATTATCGCCGCGCCCAGCTTCCAGAGCTGGATTCAGGGCGAGCCAATGGACATCCAGAGCTTGATGTACACGCCGGACGGCAAACCGCGCGTCAGCATCTTCTACATCGCGCACCTCAGCGACGCCGAGCGCATGTTCATCGTGACGCTGCTGCTGGAAAACATGCTGGCCTGGATGCGCACACAGGGCGGCACCACCAGTCTGCGCTCGATTCTGTACTTCGACGAGGTTTTTGGTTACTTTCCGCCGCACCCCTACAACCCGCCGACCAAGCAGCCGATCCTGCGCTTGCTAAAACAGGCGCGTGCGTTCGGGCTGGGATTGGTGCTGGCCACGCAGAACCCCGGCGACATCGACTACAAGGGGCTGGCCAACGCGGGGACGTGGTTTATCGGCAAGCTGCAAACCGAGAATGACAAAAACAAAGTGCTCAGCGGGCTGGAAGATGTGGAGAGT
Organism: Chloroflexota bacterium; assembly: GCA_010092855.1. GTDB lineage: Bacteria > Chloroflexota > Anaerolineae > Aggregatilineales > Aggregatilineaceae > TC-15. Next base: position 3,636 of record JAADYV010000596.1, read on the forward strand.
GTGGAAGGCAGCGTCAACATCGAAGACGTGGACCGTCTGCTGAGCACCATCGACCAGCGTGTGTTTGTGATGCACAACGTGCACGATAACAGCGGCGCGATCCCGATTCACACGCGCTGGGCGATGAGCTATCTGCGCGGACCGCTCACGCGCCAGCAGATCCGCTCCCTGATGGACCAGCAGCGCCAGCAGCCGTACTATCCCGCTCGCCAACAGCAGCCGCCGGGCGCACCGTATGGCACGCCGCGCACACCATCACCCGCCTACCCAACCGGGCACTGGGGAGCCGAACCGCCGCGTACTCCCGGCTCGACCCCGCCGCCGCTGACGCTGCCCGAAATGCCGGGCAATATGCCCGAAGTGCCTGATCCACATGGCACACCTTACTACGACGACTACGGCAGCCAGCAATCCCAATACGGCTACGACGATCCGCCGGTGCGCCCTGGCAGCACGCCGCCAGAATATGGTCAGCAGCCGGGCGGATATACCCAGCCGTCCTCCAACCTGACACAAGCCTTCGGCGGTGGCACCGGGCATTCTAGTCGCACCGGGCAGGATACCCGGCTGCCGGAGGGTTACACCATGACCCAACCGCCGCTGTCCTCCTCGATGGCGCAGTACTATCTGCCCTCCGAGCTGACGATGGAGCAGGCCATCCGGCAGTGGGAACAGAAAACCGGGATGCAGGCTAAAGCCTACGGTGGCTCGCTCATTCTCTATAACGCGGTGCTGTTAGGCCAGACGGAAGTCCGGTATGCTGACCGCAAAAGCGGCGTGTCGCTTATCCAGGAGTACGCCTTCCACGTGCCCTACGTTGAACGGGCCGGGCTGGTACGCTGGGAAGAACACGAAGCGCCGTATGTCGAGCCGCGCGACCTCAGCCAGGCTCCATTTGGGGATGCCGCGTTTGGCGACCTGTCACCGGGTCTAACCGACTCCAAGCGTCTGACCGATCTAAAACGCGACCTGACGGACTACCTGTATAAGAGCGCCTCGGTCACGCTGATGTACAACCCGGAACTCGATCTCTACGGCCAGCCGGATATGCGTCGCCGCGATTTCCTGGTCGAAGCGCAGAACATCGCCCGCCAGCGGCGCGACGAGGAAATTGACAAGATCACGCTCAAGTACGAAAACGAGTTTGACAAGCTCGAAGCCAAGCTGCGCCGGGCGGCCCGTGACCTGGCTGCCGACCAGAAGCAGCTCCGCGACCTACGCAACGAGGAAATCGTGACCGGGGGTGAAGCGTTTCTCAGCTTGCTGCGCGGGCGCACGACTTACACCCTGTCGCGCGTCAGCCGCGTGCGGCGTTATAAGGGTCAGGCCAACGAAGAGGTCTTCGAGGCGGAAGAGGTGATCGCCGAACTGGAACAGCAGCTTGACGAAACCCAGTATCGCCTTGAGGAAGAACTGGCGCGCGTTAATGACAAGTGGGCCAAGATCGCGTCCCTCATGGAGGACTATCGTATCACCCCCTACAAGAAAGACATCTACCTGGGCGTCTTTGGCATCGGGTGGCGACCACACTGGCTGGTGCTGATCAACAACCAACCGACCGTCATCCCCGCCTGGGCCGAGGCATAAAGCCACGCCGGGTATTACCAGACACACGCCGGGGCAGATCACTTGCGACTGCCCCGGTTTTTTGCGCCTGCTTCAGCCGGTTGGCACCGGTGCAACCGTGTCCGGATTCTCAGCCGGGGTCACAGGGATCGGCTCCCGGTGCAGCTTGCGGATCGCGCGCACAAACATCCCCACGCTGAGCGGCACGGTAGTCAGATACAGCAGCACGTTGGTCGCCACTTTCACTTCTAGCGTCCAGTAAACCACATACGTGACCGACGCCACCAACGGCATCAACAGCAGCAGCGCGTAGTGCAGGGGATGCACGGGCGCGTCAAACGTGATCAGGATGGTGGCCGGGGCGCTGCTGTCGCGGTGTCGGCGCAGCGCGCGCAGAATCAGCCACATCAGCGGGGGCAGCACCAGCACCGCGTAGGGGATCATGACCACGACCACGACAAACATCAGCACTGCCAGCCCCAGCAGCACGCGCCATTCGTATCTCTGCGGTTGGAACGGTTCAGTACGCCGCAACAGCCAGTAGGCGGGCAGCAGCGGCAGGCTGGCGACAAAGGCAAAGGGCACAAATTCACCCGGCGGCATGAACTCCCCGGTTTCCCAGTGTGTCCAGATCGCCCACGTGCTCCAGAACAGCCCCAGCAGGATCGCCGTGTGCACGATGGAGCGCCGCCGCCCATCGGCCAGCACCTTGCGCACCAGCCAGAAGCCAACCAGTACGTCGATCAGCGCGTGCCACGACAGGCCGGTGAACGGCACAAAAAACGGAAACGCCTCGTACATGGTCTGGACGATGACGCCTTCCAGCAGCCAGCCAAACGCAGCTCCCGCCAGGAACAGCGCCCAGATGTTGCGCACACGGTTGTGATACAGCAGCCCCAGGAACACATACGCGGCCAGGGTATAGGCGATCAGCATCGGGATCGCGTTCAGCAGCAGCGCCGGGGTCACCTGTTCCACGTTGACGAACAGGTATTCCGAGAAGAACATCAGGATATAGCCGGTAGAGAGCGCGGCCATCCAGCGGCGGATCATGACAGACCTCCTGGCAGCAGCGCCTGTTCGACCGCTTCCTGCGGCGTAGGGGCGTCGTCGTGAGGCTCGCGCTGGCGAATCCGGCGGCCCAGTCGCCGCATGAACACCGCGTACCCGATCCCGACCAGCGACATACCCAGCGCACCGCTGAGTTCGCCGATGAACGCGATCAGAATCCACACCACCAGCCCGCCGAATGCAAACGCCCAGAAGTGATAATCCGTCCAGCCGGAAACGCCCAGCCGGTGCATCCGGCCCACCACGACATAGGGCAGGAGGAAGGCCAGCAAGCCGGTCACTAGCGGTGGGAATCCCCATGCGGGGAAGAACCACAGCACCAGCGGTATGATGCTCATCCCGCCAAAGCCCAGCAGCATGATCCGGCGTGGGGAGGCTGGAGGGTGGGGTGCGTCAACCGCGGGCCCCGTCCAACGCCGGGCCAGGATTACCAACCCTACGATGGCCACCGCACAGCCCACAAAAGCCAGCGGCGGCGCGTGCATCTCGAACAGCGGCGACAGCGGAATCCACAACAGGAACAGCCCACAGTGGATTTGCAGTCCGCGCCGGGTGAGCCAGAGTTGGTCACGGTGCGCGGGGTACATCAACTCCACCAACACAATCGGGATCGTGATGCTCACCGTTGCATGGAACAGGGTCAGCCCGAAGGTCCATATCCAGTTGACGCCGATCCAGCGTCCATACTCCGCCAGGAAATCGAGGGCGCCCCAGGCGGGGTCGAAGAAGCTGCGCACGACGACACCTTCTTCGTAGATGCCATACGCCAGTCCCAGCAGCCAGATACTCGGCAGTCCTTTGCCCCAGCGCCGCACAAATTCGCGGATGATCAGTGCGCCGCTGCCGTAGAATATCATCAGCATGACGACGGCGAACGGGTTGAAAAACTCCAACGGCGGCATTGATCCGGACAGCATTTCGCCCGACATTGGTGCCAGGAGCAGCAGTGTCCAAATCGGTTTGCGGGTGCGAGTGGGCTTATCCATGCGTGATCACCTCCTGTAACTGGACCCGGCGCGGACGCAGCCGCCACACCAGCCGCAACATGTAAGCGTCGCCGGGCACTATCGATAGCATCATCAGCACAAACGTCAGTGGCAGAGCGACCGGGTTAAGCACCAGCGCCACCACTGACAGCACCAGCGAAGCCGCCAGGAAGTAACCCAGGTAGCGCAGGAATTGGCGCGACTGGAAACGCCAGGGTCCCACCGGCGGCATCTGCCGGGTATCGGCGCGCCGGACGGCTCCCAGCAGCCAGATACTGCCTGCCACCAGCGCCATACCCAGCACAAACGGTCCCGCTGCTGGGAACGCTTCTGCGCGGTGCGGCAAAAAGACCGCATATACCAGGATCGTCAGCCCCCACACAATGCGCCGCTCCCGCCGGGTGAGCGCCATATCGGTCACGTCGCGGAACGGCTGGCGACGCGCATTATGTTGGAACAGCCAGGCCGCCAACAGAATCCCGAACCCGTTGAGCGCACTGTATAGCAAGATAAGCAGGGGATTCGCGCCGTTCAGCCCTGCTGCGATCCACATCGTCAGCGGCAGCGCCAGGAGAATCCGGCGCGTTTGCAGCGGCGTGAGGATGTCGGCCAACCCAAAGCTACGCAGCGTGAGGGCGACCGGCAGCGCCATGCTCATCCAGGCGTGCCACACCAGCACGATAAAACCCACCTCGAACACGCCCACCCCCAGGATGCGCAGCGTCTCGCCTTCGTCCCAGGGCGGATTCCAGATCACTTTGGTGAGCAGGCTCTCGGTGGTGAAGCCGATCACCACGCCGCCCACCGCCAGCGCCCGCAGCGTCAGCGCGCGCCGCCTCACCAGGAAGTCCATGATCAGCAGATAGTGCAGTCCATAAATGACCAGGACAAAAATCCCGGTGGGGAAGATCAGCGGCGTAGACCACGACAGGCCCTCCGCGCTGGTGACCGCGATCAGCGATACCAGCAAATACCACGACCAGCGGGTATTGTTTAGTGTTCCGGTCGGTGTTCCATGCAGTGTCGTAACTGGCGTTGTGCCCGATGATTTGCCTGATGATTCGTTCATAACTAACCCCTTTTCTACGGTGTCCCTTTCAGTGTAGGCTGGGCTGGCCCGGCAGTATAGACAAGACGATCACGGTTTGGCATACAGCCGGTCATGTTACAGGATGTGATCCCCATCATGGCGCAATGTGATTCTGGACAGCGCACACGGCGCGCGGGCTGTGTTATGATAACCGCATGAACGAACACCAGATCGAACCCGGACTGTTGAAGGTCTTTCGCCTGTTTGCCATCGTGATGTGGGGCCTGATCGCGCTCGGCTTCTGTGCGCAGCTAAGCGAGCCAGACCCGGACCCCCTCACCATGCTGGCCATGCTGCAAACCAGCCTGCTGGCGCTGGTGCTGGTGTGGTCGAATTTGCAAGTGTGGCTGGGGCGGCATTACCTGACGGTGGCTATGCTGCTGGCGAGCATGGGTCCCGTGCTGGCACAGGGGCTGTCCGTCGCCATCCGCACCGAACAGGGCTACACACCCACCGAAGCAGTCGGCGAGTCGGGCAATTTACTGCTTTGGCTGCTGGTGCCGCTGCTGCTGGTCAGTTCGCAGTATGGAATGCGCACCATGCTGGCCTTCTCCATCGGCACGCCTCTTGTGGAAGCGCTGCTGGTCATGCCCTGGGTCATCAATGACGATGCCGTCGTGGAGTATGTCATCAACGACTGGATCATTCGGATACTGTTGTTTGTTATCGTGGGTTATGTGGTGGTCCGGCTGACAACGGCCCAGCGCGCCCAGCGGGTGATCCTGGCCGAGAAAAATGCCCAGCTCACACACTACGCGGCCACACTGGAGCAGTTGGCCGTCACGCGCGAGCGGAACCGCATGGCGCGCGAGCTGCACGATACGCTGGCGCACACGCTGAGCGCCGTGTCGGTGCAGTTGCAGGCGCTCGAGATCCTGATGGACAGCGATCCGCCACAGGCCGCCGAGACGCTGCACCACCTGCAAGACATGGCCCGCAGCGGCACGCAAGAAGCGCGGCGCGTGTTGCACGCCCTGCGCGCCAGTCCATTGGAAGACCTGGGGCTGATCCTGGCCGTCGAGCGGTTGGCCCGGTCCGCTGCTGACCGTGCCGGATGGCACCTGACGCTGAACCTGCCCGATTCCCTGGTCGAACTGCGCCCGGACATCGAGCAGCACCTGTATCGTATCGCGGAAGAAGCGCTGAACAACGTGGTGCGCCACGCCAACGCCAAAAACGTCCTGGTGGCGCTGTACCAGGAC
>JAADYV010000597.1 GCA_010092855.1 Chloroflexota bacterium
AGCTTTCGGCGGCAGCGTCTCATGTGTATAAGATCCAGGGGGTGTGTTGCCGGGGATGAGGGGCGGGGCATCCACGCGCGGCACGGCGGCGCAGGCGTTGATCTCGTTCACGTCGTCGGCTTTGACCCACAGCTCGTTGACGGCTTCGGTGTCCTCGAACTGGGTCTTGTCGAGCTGCCACCACAGGTTGTTCTCGTCGTCCACCGCCTGGCCGGTTACCAGGAAGTCACGGTTGAGGGGCATGAAGGTGAAAATGGCGCGGTTCTCGCCGGGACCAACGTGTACGGATACTTCCGGCTGGTCGGTGCTGACGAGGCACGGCGCAGCGGCAATCGGTCGCCAGTCCGGCCAGTAGTCGCTGGCCGTTTCGTCCGTCAGCCGGTATTCGTACTGCCCGCTGGCGTCCATGACGTACAGCTCACTGTTGCCGTCGCGCGCGCTGACAAACGCGATCCACAGCGCGTCCCCGGACCAGTCCGTGCGCCCGACGTGGTTGTCAAGCTGGCCCAGTTCGCGGGCGTTGCTGGTGTCGGTGTCCATGGCGTAAATCTGGCCCATCGCGTCCCGCTCGGCGGTGAAGCTTAACTGCCGCCCGTTGGGGGACCAGGCCGGATACCAGCCGTTGGCCCCGAACAGGTTGGTCATCTGCTGCGGGTTGGAACCGTCGCTGTTCATGACGTAGACTTCGTTCGCACCGCCCCGGTTGGAGACAAACGCGATCTCGTTGCGGAACGGAGCCCAGGCCGGGTAGGAGTCGCTGCTGGGGTCGGTCGTCAGGCGGCGGGCGTTGGTGCCGTCCGCGCTCATGACGTACACTTCGGCGTTCCCGTCGCGCGTGGCCACAAACGCGATCTCGCTGCCGTCCGGGGACCAGGCCGGGAACATGTCGGCTGCCGGGTCTGCGGTCAGGCGCTGCACATTCGAACCGTCGGCGTCCATGACGTAGATTTCGGCGTTGCCGTCACGTTCGCTCACGAACGCGATGCGGCCCCCGCCGGGCGACCAGGTGGGGTAGCGGTCCGGCGCGGGATTGTCCGTCAGGCGGCGCAGGTTGCTGCCGTCGGCGTTCATGGCGTAGATTTCGGGGTTGCCGTCGCGTTCGCTGACGAAGACCAGTTCCCAATCCGGGTGATCGGGGAAGCCGACGGTGCCCACACTGCCGCCGACGGTGACTGTGCCATCGAAGCCGGTGGCCAGCACTGCCGATCCAGCCAGGTCGCCCACTTCCAGTTCCTCGATGTGCAGCGTGGCGGTGCCTTCCGCCAGCCCGGTGACGTTAAGCCGGAACAATACGTTCCCGGCCTCCGCGGGCGGCGCGGCCAATGCGGCTGCTACCAGTCGCGCCCGGCCATCCGCGACCGTATTTTCGCCGATGAAGACCTGCTCGCCGAGGTACGGTCCCACCTCGACACTGGTAACGCTGATAATGGCTGGATCATAGGTGATCGTGATCGAAAAACCGCCGCAGCCTGGCGCGCCGCATGTGATCAGCCCCTCGATCACACCCGTTTCGCCCACTGCGACGGCTCCTGATGCAATGGTGACGCTGGTCTGGCCCTGGGCGGCACCAGTGTATCCCCCCAGGCCCAATGCGGTCACTGCCGTGAGAGCCAACAGCACAGCCGTTAAGACTCGTTTCATCGCATTACTCCCTCCTGCATTTGTGAACTTTCCAACATCGTACACTAGTTTTTTGCTGCGGGGAATTAAAATAGGACTTAAGTCTTAGCGTAGGCTGCGATGGGTCCCCCTCAATTCATACTCCTGCCTTCATCGTACACCCCCTTTTGCGCAGCGCGGGGTGGGCGTAGGGTGGGCGTCAGGGAACGGTCAGTTTGGGGCGCGGCAAGGCACGCCAAAGGAGGAGCCGGAGCCCCTCCTCGCTGATCTGTTCTGTAGTTGTGGGTTGATGTGCTGCCGGTGCGCTTGACCAGTGCGCCGTTGCTTAGCCCGCCCCGCCGCCGAAGTAGATTGACATCGAGCAGCTCTGGCGCATGTCCGATTTCTGCGTCAGCGGGTTGGAGATGAAGTCCATGCCATAGCAGCTCCCGCTCCAGTGATCGATGAACGCATCAAGACCGGGAATGGCGGTGACGTACACGAACGACCACTGCGTCCAGCCGCCCGGACAGTTCTGCGGCGGGCTGATGCTGTAGGTCCCCGGCCCATAGGTGCGCACGGTCAGCGTCAGGCATGGCACGCTGCCGTCCCAGTCGCTGTCATCATCGTCATCCCCGGACGGCGGCGGCGCAGCCTGGCAGGTGCGGGGGTCCCACAGGCATTCGCCGGTGGGCGACGTGACGCATTCGTTGGGGTTATAGCCGCAGCTATCACACGAGCCGCACGGTCCCCAGGTGCCGGTGGCGACCGGGCCGCCAGGAATGATGGGCGGCGCACCGACGACCGGCACGGCGGCGCAGGCGGTAACCTGGTTCACATCTTCGGCAGCCACCCATAGCTCGTTGACGGCGGCGCTGCCCTCGATCTGCGTCTTGTCAAGCTGGAACCAGGGATTGCCCACGTCGTCCGCGCCCTGCCCAGTGACCAAAAAGTCGCGGGTGGTGGGCAGATAGGTGAACACGTTGCGGTTGCGGCCCGGCCCGACGTGTACCCGGATGTCGGGCTGGTCGGTGTTGACCAGGCACGTCACGTCCTGCGCGGGATCGGTGGCAGGTGGCGCATCGGCGACGGGCGCGGGATCAGCCGCCGGAGCAGGCACAACCACAGCGGCGCTGGGTCGCCAGTCCGGCCAGTAGTCGCTGGCGGGGTTGTTCGTCAGGCGATATTCGGTCGTCCCGGTGGGGTCGATGACGTACAGTTCGGCGTTGCCATCGTCCATATTCACAAACGCGATCCACTGTGCATCCGGCGACCAGTCCAGACGCCCGATAAAGGCGTCGGAATTGCGCACTGGGGCCAGGAGACCAGTGTACATACTCATCACAAAAATCTGGTACTGTTCGTTGCGCGCGCCGACAAAACCCATCTGGTCCCCCACCGGTGACCAGGTCGGGAACCAGCCGTTGGCCCCGTTCAGGTTGGTGAGCGGCTGCCCACCGGAGCCGTCGGGGTTCATGCTGTAGATTTCGCTCGTCCCGCCGCGATTGGACACAAACGCGATCTGGCTCCCATCGGATGACCAGGCGGGGTAGGAGTCACTGCCGGGGTCGGTGGTCAGGCGTTGCACGTTCGAGCCGTCCGCGCCCATGACGTAGATGTCGGCGCTGCCGTCGCGCGTGGACACAAACGCGATCTGCGTCCCATCGGACGACCAGGCCGGGTAGGAGTCGCTGGCGGGATTGTCCGTCAGGCGCACGACGTTCGAGCCGTCGGCCTGCATGACGTAGAGTTCGGCGTTGCCGTCACGTTCGCTCATGAACGCGATCCGGGCCCCATCGGGCGACCAGGTGGGGAAGGCATCCAGCGCCGGGTTGTTCGTCAGGCGGCGCAGATTGCTCCCGTCGGCCTGCATGGCGTAGAGTTCGGCGTTGCCGTCGCGCTCGCTCACGAAGACCAGTTCCCCGTCGGCTAACTGGGGCCGGCGAGATTCGCTCTGCGCGGCACTGGTCCCCCCCAGGCCCAACACCACGACGAGCGTCAACGCCAACAGTACCACCGTTGTTGCGCGTTTCATTGAAATACTTCCTCCTCAGTAGGAAAGAGACACGCACCTATCGTACCCTAACTTTGCCGGGCGCAGGGTTAGCGTCGCGTTGGCGTGAGGGTAGAGTCAGTTTTGGGGGGCGACGAGGTGACGTGAAAAGAGGGCACAGCGCGCGTGCCCTCCGGAGATGTAGCTGGTGTGGGGGCGGAAGATTCCCTTGACAAAGACTCAGCGCGTCTCGAAGCTCACCGGGCGGTGGGGATCGGTGCGTTCGTAGGTCGTGCCGTACACCCAGGGACCTGCGCCGCGCGGCACGAAGTTCAGCGGGTGGCCGTGTTCGAAGCCGGTCGCTTTGGTCAGGTGGTCGAGCTGGTCGGGCGTCAGTTCCCATTCCAGCGCGGCCAGGTTGTCCTCAAGCTGCGCCAGCGTGCGCACCCCCAGAATCGGGATCACCTGCGCGGTGGGGCACTGGCGCACCCAGTTGATGGCCACCTGCGACGGTTTGCGCCCGACCTCGTCGGCGACTTCTTGCAGCACGTTGACCAGGTGCTGCCGCCGCTCGTCCAGTTCGGCGATGTCCATGCGCTTGGGATCGGTGTTACCCGCCGTGTACTTGCCGGTCAGCACGCCGTTGTTCAGGATGCCCCAGGGCAGCACGGCCATGTCCCAGTAGCGCGCGGCTGGCAGTTCGGCCCGCTCGATGTCGCGTTCGGCCAGCGAATAGGGAGCCTG
>JAADYV010000598.1 GCA_010092855.1 Chloroflexota bacterium
ACCACGCTGACCGGCCTGGCGGGTGATCTGGGCCTGGACACGACGGCGTTCGAGACGTGCCTCAGCAGCGGGCGGTACTATGACGAAGTCGTGGCCGATGCGGTCGCGGCGCAGCAGTATGGATTCCAGGGTACGCCAGGCTTCATCATCAACGGTGTGGTGTACGCCTTTGGTGCCCAGTCGTTCGAGCGGTTCGACGAAATCATCCAGGACGAACTGGCTGCCGGGGGGATGCCGGTTGTCGACGCGGCGCCGGTTGAGCCTGCCGAACCGTCTGCCGCCAACTGGATGGAAGGCGCGCCCGGCCAGTATCTCTACGCGCCCAATCCCCAGACCCCGGCGATCATCGTTGTGGACCACACTACGGTCGAAGCCTTTGCCGCCAACGCGGAGATGACGCTGCCACCGGCGGACGCGGCCTTCCCGCTGCTCGATCTGTTGGAGCAGGCGCAAGGCCAACTCACCGGCCAGGCCAATTCGTTGGGACTGGTATGGTCGCCGGAAGATGCGTTTGATGGCCCGGCGGTGGAGTTGATCGGCAATGTGCCGGTGGCCCGGATGCGGTTGCAGTTGGGCCCGCAGTTCGACGCCAACGGCCAGTTCTTCCCCGGCATCGACATCTCCTGGGCTTTGATCGACCAGGCCGACGGCGGGCTGGCGGTGGTGCTGTACCAGTACCAGGGCGAAGCGTCGCCCGTCATCTTCGCCGATTTCGAGGCGTGGCTGGTGGCCAATGCTGCCGCGCTGGCCGATACCGAGACAGGTTAGGTGTCCATTCTGGAGCGTTTTCCCTGTATTTGGCGATTTTAACCCAAGTTTAAACCAACCCCTGCCGCGCGCGGGGGTTTTTGTCGTTTATAATAGCTGCGGAACCTGTCCATGCGTCAGGAACTGCCCACGCAGCTTTACGACTGGTTCCGTTGGCTGATATCTGCCCGCTGACAGGCTGATGGCTGACACGCTGAATGCTGACCGCTATCATAAGGAGCAATCCGCTACATGTCTCTTTTTTCTCGGAATGGCAATGGCCGTATCCCGCTCGACTATCACATGCACAGCAACGTAAGCTGCGACTCCGAGGCGACCATGCCGCAGATGTGCCGCAGCGCGCTAGACAAAGGCATCCACGAAATCGCGTTCACCGAACATTTTGACCTCGTGCCCGGTGACGAAGGCGCGTACTATTACAAGCCCGACGTGTATTTCAGCCTGCTCGAAACCGCGCGCGAGTTGTTTGCCCCGGAGGGCCTGACCATTCGCGCCGGGGTGGAATTGGGGGAATTCCACCGCTACGCCGACGTGATGCAGCCCGTGCTGGACGCCTATCCCTACGATTTTGTGTTGGGCAGCCTGCACTGGGTGGGGAACGACACGATATTCGACGAGCGCTACTTCCAGCGCGAAGCCGCTGATGACGTGATTCCGGCCTACTTCACCGAACTGTTGGCGATGGTGCGGCACGGTGGTTTTGATGTGCTGGCCCACGCCGACGTGTTCAAGCGCACGGCCTACCGCGTTTACCAGCACTATGACATCACCGAATGGGAAGACTGGGTGCGCCCGGTGTGGCAGGCGTGCATCGAGGGCGGCATTGGCATCGAGATCAACGCAGCGGGAATGCGCCACACCGTCAAGCAGTATCACCCGTCGCTGGAAGGGCTGCGCTGGTACCGCGAGATGGGTGGCGAACTGCTGACGCTGGGCAGCGACGGCCATCGTCCGGAACACGTTGGCTTCTGCCTGACCGATGCGCTGGAACTGGCGCGCGCTGCCGGGTTCACGCGCGTGTGCACTTTTGAGCGACGGCAGGTCGCGCAGTGGATCGAAATCTGATCATTGGTATATGATAGGATCACGCTTTGGCGCGTCGCGCTGGGCGCATGATCCGCGAGCTTTTATTCCTGGGAGGCCGAGGTCGATGTTCGAAGCCAGCCGTCCGCAGTACCACATCGTAAGCGGATACATCCAGATCGTATCCGAAGGTCAGTATTTGCCCGCCTTCTGGTCCCACCCGGAAATGGGAGGGCCGTTTCCGGGCTTGATGCTGCTGCACGACTTCTGGGGCCTGACGCCGCATATCCGCAGCCAGGTGCGGCGCTATGCCGAACTGGGCTACTACGTCATCGCCCCAGACCTGTTCAACCGCCAGACGGCGACCTCGGCAGCCCAGGCCAACGCGCTGGTATCACAGGTGGGCGATGCGGCCCCGGCGCACGTCGCTGCTGCGCTGCACGCCCTGCGCTCGCACAACCGCTGCGATAACAACGTGGGCATCATCGGCTGGGGCATGGGCGCGCAGTTGGGCTTGCAGACGGCCATGACCAGCGGTGATCTGCGGCTGCTGATGACGTTCTACGGCTTGCCGAACCAGATCGATGTGCAAAACCTCGACTGTCCGGTGCTGGCGCTGTTTGCCGAAGGCGACACCACCGTCCCGCCCGAAGCGATCAGCGCGCTGCGCCAGGCGCTGACCCAGGCCAAGGTGGAGCACGAAGTTGTGGTCTACCCGAAGGTGGAACGCGGCTTTTTCGACGACAGCAGCCCAACCTTCCACCCGGTCGCGGCCATGGACGCCTGGAACCGGTCGCTGGAACTGCTGGCCCAACACCTGGACGCGCCCACACCACCCGACACTGGCTCGTTCTTTCCGGGCCGGGTGTATTAGGTCGGCGGTATGCGACGCGATTTGTGCCGGTAGATCAAACCTTAATCCTTCAGGGGTTGAAAAAGCGGTACAATTTGTGATTCGAATCTATAATGAGGGTGCCCGGGCCAGTTTTAGCGTTAGCACACCGGCTTGAAGGTAGGAATTGGAAAGGACCTGACACCATGCAGTTATGTCCACATTGCGGCCACCAGAATTATGAAGGGGTGGTCTTTTGCGAAAAATGCGGGGTGGCGCTAGTGCCCGTGCCGCTTTCGACGCGCCAGTTAGTCGAACAAGAAGAAGCCATTATCGGCACCAGCGAACTCAGCGACGAAGGTGTCTTGATGCTGCAACTCGAAGACGATATGTCGCCGATTATGGTGCAGGTCCGGCAGGAAGTCATCCTGGGGCGCATTTCCGAGCAGTCCAACACCACCAGCTACATCAACCTGAGCCAGTATGGAGCCGATGACCTCGGCGTTTCCCGGCGGCACGCGCGGATGCTGCGCGATGATCGGGCCGTCTACCTGATGGACCTCAACAGCACCAACGGCACGCGCCTCAATGGTGAGATTCTGCCATCGGGGGTCGAAAAACGGCTGCGCGACGGCGACGAGATCATGCTGGGCCGGATGCGCATATTCGTCTATTTCAAAGCCTGATCGGGCCGGGCGCGATGCGGGGTCGTCTGGGTCTGAGCCTGGTGCTGGCGGTTGGACTGGGTCTGCTGATCCTGTTGTTTGCCGTGCCGGGGTGCAGCGGTGTGCGGGGCGCGAACGGTGCACCTGCGGCCAGCACGCCCAGCGCGATCCCCGAATTAAGCGCCAATGGCTACTACCGCCAGGGTACTGCGTATTTGGACACGGGCGAATATACCCTGGCCATCGACTCCCTGACACGCGCCATCCAGCTTGACCCCGGCAGCGAGGCCGCCTATACCAAACGCGGACAGGCGCTGCTGGCGCTGGACCAACCCGCGCCGGCCCTGGACGATTTCCTGGTGGCGACCGCGCTCAATCCCAATTATGTTCCGGCCCAACTGGGCGCTGCCGACATCTTCCGCACCACCGGCCACTACGCGCAGGCCCTTGCCCATTACCGGCGGGTGATCGAACGCGATCCCACCCACCTCGACGCGCACCGCCACCTGGCCCGGCTGTATCACCTGCAGTGGGAGTATGCCCCGGCGGTGGACCATTATACGCGCGTGCTGGCGCTCCATCCCGGCGCGCTGGACGCCCTGCTCAACCGGGGCCTGTGTTATGCCGCCATGCGCGACTTTCCCCCCGCTTTGGCCGATTTTTCGCGCTACCTGGACGCGCCCCCAGAGGACACCACGCCCGG
>JAADYV010000599.1 GCA_010092855.1 Chloroflexota bacterium
GCGCCGCGCGGAACTGTATGCCCAGGCCGAGAACCTGCTGTATGGTCCCGACGGCGAATTCCCGCTTATTCCGCTGTTCCTGCGCATTGATTATCACCTGCGCCAGCCCTGGCTGGACGGTCCCTTCGCCACCGACGGCACCTTCGGCGGCCCCCACTACGACTGGTACACGGTCGACGTGGGCGCGCGCGCGGCTGCTGCCGGTGACTAACACCAATTGACACCAGGGGCGTAGCGAACACTATTTCACTGTGCTGCGCTCCGGGTATTCTGTGCGCTTGTTTCCCCTAAAAACAACATTGTTATATGATTAGCATGAGCACCTCACGCCAACGAGCACGAGGAACCGGTGCATGCGCACCCTACGCCGCACCTGGCAGCGCTGGATCACCCCGCTGAACACCGACCCGGACCTGGCCTTCCGGGAGCGCACGCTGCGTGCTGCCATTCCGCTCTTTATCCTGGCCGACTGTATCCAGATTCCCTTTATCCTCTTTCCGCCCGATGTGCCCAGCAGCCGGGTTGTTATCTGGTTGTTCTATATCATGTTCAACCTGCTGGCTGCCGTACTGATCTGTCTGAACCGGGTCAACGCTGCGGCGCTGATCACGATATCGGTTTTCCTGGTCGCGCTGGGTGTCTCGCAGAGTCGCCAGGGCTACTGGTCCGGCTATGTGTTTGCCCTGCTGGCCATCGGCGTCGTGTTTGGGATGTTGATCTTTTCCCGTCGCACGTCGATCCTGCTGGGCATATTCATCATTGCCCAATTCACCGTCATCGCGCTTTGGCAAGAGCACCAGGCCCTGCCTTATGCCAATCCTCTGCGCGCCGAAGATGCCCTGACCTCGCCTTTCTTTGCGGCAGGACTGGCGACGACACTGGTGCTCGTGCTGCTGGGCATCAGCCACTACCACATCCGCGAGCTCAATCGCCGCGTCGACCAGGTGCGCGCGCTGGTGAACACCCTGGAAGAACGGGTCGCCGCCCGCACAGCGGAACTCGAAACCGCCAACCAACAGCTCCAGGAGCTGGCCAACGTCAAAGACGACTTTGTCTCCAACGTCTCGCACGAGCTGCGCACTCCCATTACCAATCTCAAGCTGCGCTACCGGCTGCTCGAAGCCCAACCTGAGCGCACCCCGACTCATCTGGACGTGATCCGGCGCGAAACCGGGCGACTCTCGCGCATCATCGACGACCTGCTGACGCTCTCCCGCCTGGACCAACGTCGCATATCCCTCCAATTGGAAGACCTGGACCTCAACGCGCTGGTGCGCGAGTACGTGGAAGACCGGCTGCCGCTGGCCCAGCAACACAACATCACGCTCCAGGCCCGCGAACACCCCGGCCTGCCACCCGTCAAGGCCGATGCCGGGCTGGTGGGTCAGGCGCTCAGCATCCTGCTGACCAACGCCCTGAACTACACGCCAGCCGGGGGGCAGGTCACGGTGCAGGCCGGCACGCGCGCCATCAACAGCGTCACCTGGAGCGAACTGGCCGTTGAAGACAATGGTCCCGGTATTTCGCCCGCAGACCAGCAGCACCTGTTCGAGCGCTTCTTCCGGGGCGAAGCCGCCCGCGCCACCCGCGCCCCCGGCACGGGTCTCGGCCTGGCCATCCTCAAGGAGATCGTCGAGCGGCACCAGGGCCAGGTGAGCGTGTACAGCAGCGGCATCCCCGGCGATGGCACGCGCGTCAGCATTTTGCTGCCGCCTGCTGCTTCACTCCCAGCCTTACCAACCCCCAAATTCCAGTAACATTTACATATATACAACTTTTAAAATTTATGGTTTTAAAGCGTTTTTGTATATTATTTTTCCCTGTTTCCAGTTTACATTCAGACTAAAATAGCATATATTGATAATAACATTTCAGGGAACAGGAGTGAATTATGCCAACATTCAGGATCGAAGAAATACCAGGAGAACCCATTGTCATTGTCACAGAGGGCGAGTCGTTTAGCCCGGACACCGACGGAGAAGCCATGCTGCAGGAGCTAGAAGACCTTTTTGAGACTAATCCGGAACTCCTCTATATCATCGTCGACAGCCGCCTGCCGCGCTATGATTATCGTGATGTGGTGCATGGCGTCAACAAAGTAGTGCCCTATCTGCAGCGGATTGGCATGGAAAAGCTGGTCTTGGTCGGGGCAGATGATATGAAGCGCCTGATCGCGGAAGGCCTGACAACCGATGCCTTTGGGAACCTGCCAGCGTCATTCGCCGCCAGCATGGACGATGCATTAGCACTCGTGCGCGGGTAATCGCCCGACCCTTATCTCGCTTGTTTGTTCGCCCGGTAGCGCACCTGCCGGGCATTTTTGTCGCTGCTTGCTGCTTTCTGATTCGCACGAGATGGTCTATCATAGCACGCGGACCGTCATCCTACCGGCATCATCATACTCAAGACAAGGGGCATCATATGCAGCGCAAAAACATCATCGGTTGGGGAGTGATAGCCAGCCTGGTACTGGCGTTTTTTCTGGGTGCAGGCGATTTCCGGGCCGTGGCCCAGGGTCCCGACGGCTGGACGGCTTACGAACTGAACCTGCGCGCCGGGCCGGGCGGCAGCTACGAAGTGTTGGCCATCCTGCCGGTCAATACGGGCCTGGTCTTCGAAGCGCACAACGGCGACCTGAACTGGCTGCTGGGCCAGACGGAAGATGGTACCTGGCGCGGCTGGGTGGCCAGCGGCTACCTCAGCTACCGCGATGGGTTCGCGGCGGCGGCGCTCCCGGTCAGCAGCGAAGTCGTGACAGCCCCGCCTTCGGACGCGGAGGCGGCTGGCAGCGCACCGGCTCCCACCAACGGCGCGATCATCGCGCAGGAACTGGTGTATGAAACGGATCGCTCGCAGTACTACCGCATCACGTACTGGAGCGACGGCCTGCGCGTCAATGGTTTCCTGGGTATGCCCACGCTTGGCGGGTCGCATCCGGCGGTGATCTACAATCGCGGCGGCGCGTGGGACACCGGGCGGCTGACCGGGCTGGAGATCGTGCCGCTGGTGGAGAGTGGCTACGTGGCGGTGGCGTCACAGTATCGCGGCAACGCGGGCAGCGACGGCTGGGAGCAGTTCGGCGGGGGCGAGGTCAACGA
>JAADYV010000111.1 GCA_010092855.1 Chloroflexota bacterium
CATCGACAATGATGAGCGGATTGTTGGTCTGATGCATGTAGCGCAAGTTAGGCATCTCGGCGACAGGAAAACGCAGCGTGTCGAGCGCTGGTTGCAGCCCCCGCTGAGCGTAGCCCCGGCTGCGGACAATGCTGGCTTCATCGCCATCGATGAGCAGGACCTCCGCTGCATCATGCGGGACCACGTGCTCGATATTGGTCAACAGCCGGTCCAGGATTTCGCCCATATCGACCGTGCTGTTCAGCGCATTAGCGGTATCGCGCAACGCCTCGGCCAGCGCCCGGTGCTCCTGCTCGGCCAGCATCAGCCGTTTGTACTCGGTGATATCTTCCGCTATGCCCGCGACCCGGTATGTTTCCCCAGCTTTGTTCTGGATCGGGAAGGTGCGGGCCCGTATCCAGCGCACTTGACCGTCGGCAAGCACGATGCGGTATTCCTCATCAAATCCCCCTGTGGCGTACTGCTCGCGTGCTGCCAACACCTGCTCGCGATCAGTGGGATGAACAGACTCGATGAAATTGAAGGGTTGGTTGTACAGGTGCTCACGCGGAACTTCCCAGACGGTGGAAAATGCTGGATTCACATACAGCATCTGGTCCGTTGCCACATCCCGCAGCCAGAGCACTTCGTTGATGTTATCAGTCAACTGCCGGAGGCGCTGCTCGCTTTCCTCCCGGGCGGCCTGGGCCAGCTTGAGGGCGGTAATATCACGCTCGATGGTGGACGCACCGATCACCTGCCCGTCTGCATTCTTGAGGGGTGAAATGGTGAGTGCGATATCGAGTTGTTCGCCATCCTTGCGCACGCGCCGGGTTTCTATCCGCGAAATCGGCTCACCACGTCGAATCGTGGCCAGAATACGATCGAATTCCTCGTCACGGCCAGAGGGATAAAGCAGCGCAATTGACTGACCAATGGCTTCATCTGCCGACCAGCCGTAAATGCGCTCGGCGGCTGCATTCCAACTCAGGATGGTGCCATCCAGGTCCTTGCCGATGATGCCGTCTTGGGAGCTTTCGACGATGGCGGCGAGATGCGATTTTACGGCTTCCGCCTCTTTGCGGTCGGTGATATCCTGCACAACGGCCAGCAAGTATTTAGGGTTGCCCCTTTCTGTGCGAACCAGGGTGACGGTCAGATCCGCCCAAATGACACTGCCATTCTGGTGCACATAGCGCTTTTCCATGGTGTAGTCGCGTTTGTCGCCGGCTAGCAAACGGTGGACATTGGCCCAATCCTCCGCCAAATCGTCGGCATAAGTCACATCTGCAAACGTTTTTTGCAACAGGTCGGGCCGGTCATAACCCAGGAACTCGCATAAGGTCTTGTTCACGTACCGGAATTGCCCGCCCAGGTCGACATACGCCATACCGACCGCGGACTGCTCGAACATCAGGCGAAACTGCTCTTCGCTGTTGCGCAAGGTAGCCGCCCATTGCTGACGTTCGAGTGCATACTGAATCGATCGCTGTAAAATGCGGGTGTCGATCTGGCCCTTGACCAGATAATCCTGTGCGCCAGCGTGGATCGCTTCCAGGCCGACGCTTTCTTCCTCGAAGCGGGTAATGACCACGATAGCCGCCTGGGGCGCGCTGGACCGCACACGGTGCAGCGTTTCGATCCCTTCGCTGTCGGGCAGGTAAAGGTCTAACAAGATCACGTCTGGCTGCTGGCGGGCGAGCAACTCAAAGCCATCCGCCAGACGGGCGGCGGTTTTCAGGTGAAGCTCTGGCAGCAGTTCCTGTATCAGCCGTGAATCGGCGGGGTTGTCTTCAATCAGGAGCAGCGCAATCTTCTGGTTTAAACCAACGTAGGAAGGCGGCATCCGCTCAGGTTCCTTGTGCTTCCGGACGCGGGTTCCTGGCAATTGTGAAGTAGAATACCGTCCGTTCTCCAGGCGTTGACTCGACCCAAATGCGTCCGCCATGATGTTCCACGATTTTCTTGGCGATAGTCAACCCAATACCCGAACCAGGATAGTCTGTCCGGTGGTGCGCGCGCCGGAACAACTCAAAGAGGCTCTCGATATAGTCAGGTTCAATTCCGATACCGTCATCCTGGATGGAAAACTCCCACTCATCCTCACGCTCCTCCACCCCTATATGAATCTCCGGGGGTTTGTCGCGACGAAACTTGACGGCGTTGTCAATCAGATTCTGAAACAGACGAGTGAGTTGGGTCCGGTCGCCGGTAACCGTGGGCAGCACATCATTCGAGATCACCGCGCCACATTCCTCGATCACCGGTGTCAGGTTGCCCAGCGCCTCGTCCACTACCTCCTGACAGTCGATACGTTCAAAATGGGGCGACTGCTGATCGACTCGCGCCAGACTGAGCAAACCGCGCGTCATTTCTTGCAAGTGAGTGGCGCTGTTGATGGTGAACTGGAAGAAATCATCCGCGTCTGCTCCCAGCTTTCCGACGTAGCGCTCCACCACCAGTTGTAGATAACTGATGATCGTTTGCAGCGGGGCTTGCAGATCGTGCGCGGCTAAAAATGCGAAACGCTCTAACTCCTCATTCGAGCGGATCAATTCAGTGTTCACGCGTTGCAGCTCCTGCGTGGCCAGCAGTTGTCGGGTCACGTTCTCGACAGCGAGCACCAATACCGGCTGGCTGTCGCTAACAGGTAACTGGCGCGCATTGAGTTGGATCGTCTGCTCGCCGAGGCGGGGGAAATTATAATTCAAACGAAAATCGCGGATGTCGGCATCGTGTGCGACCGCGCTTTCCAACGCACTGCGTAATCGGGCATTGTCCCACTGGCCGTCGCCCAGGTCATACAACAGCACGCCAACCGTTTCGTGTTCCACCAGGTTAAAGACCTGGTAAAAAGAGCGGTTGGCGGTTTGCACGCGTAGATCAGCGTTCACGATGACGACTGCATCATGGAGGATGTCGATCGTGCGCTGCACCACGGCCAACGCATCACGCGGCATTGTGATGGTGTCTGCCGGTGTCGTACCTGAAGACTCGGCGGAAGCTGGTTCTTTGGCTGGGCACATTTTGCCTTCGCCTGATTTTGTCCATGTGAGATTGTTGTCTCAATTGACTGCGACGCATGTTACAAGTGCGCACTATACCGGATAGTCTTCCTAGGGTTAGATCATTCTATTTCCCGTATGCTGCTACCTATAATAGCACAACTATCAAAAAAACCCATCGATCTTCCCAAGTGAAGCTCCCCCACCTCACTGATGGCAGGGCGAATGAGATTGGATATGCTCGGACTAGTAGCAGTTTTGACCGATGGTGGGCTAACAAAAGGAAGTCATTCTTGAAAGAGCGATTAACGAACCTTAAAAACGTGCCCCTCCTTACTATCGCGCTGGATACTTTCAATCAGTGGCGACAGGACAACACCGAACGTGTAGCTGGAGCGCTGGCTTATTTCTCGATTTTGTCGCTGGCCCCCGTGCTGTTGATTATGATCTCACTCCTGGGATTAGTGACCGACCAGCACACGATTGAGGGTGAAGTGTATCAGCGGTTGTCCGATATGATCGGGCCCCGCAGTGCCGATCTGGTGCAGGATATGGTGATTGGTGTAAATGAATCACAGGCTGGCGGCATAGCGGCGTTCGTCGGTATGCTCACCTTGGGCTTTGGCGCAGTGCGCACCTTCGCCCAGTTGCAGGAAGCGCTCAATACCATCTGGGGTGTCGAGGTTAAGCCAGAAGAAGGCCTGGTGCGCTTACTCAAACGGCGCGTGTGGGCAGCCGCGATGCTGCCCGTCACCGGCCTGGTGGTCTTCCTGGCGCTGGTGATTGATACTGCATTGGGAGCAGCGACCCAGTTCTTCACCGATCAGATTCCCAGCCTGGGTTATGTGTGGGTGCTGCAGGCGCTCAGCTTGCTGGTCTTCACGACCGTGCTCACGTTTCTGTTTGCCGTGATCTATCGCTATTTGCCGGATGTCGACATCACCTGGGAGGATGTTTTTACCGGGGCGGCGGTTACCGCAGTGTTGTTTGCAGTGGGCCAGTTTTTGCTCAGCATCTACCTGGCGCGCGGCAGCATCTCGTCAACCTATGGTGCAGCAGGAACCTTTATGGTGGTGCTGCTATGGGTATACTATTCGGCCCAAATCTTCCTGTTTGGGGCGGAGTTCACCCAGGTTTTTGCACGTCGGCGCGGTAAGCACATCGAACCAGCCAGCTATGCCTACTCTGTTGATAAACGCCGGCGGTGGGCAAGGTTTCAGGAGATCACCTGAGCGTCCGCCGGGTGGGAACACCCTCACCAACCTGACCCAGCAAAATTCGCTCTTTTGTCCTATGGTGAATCAGGGCTTCAGGCCGATGTTATTCAGAAGGCCATTGCCTACCATTACGTACAGCAGGTCGTGGCTCCCGCTACATGCGGCGGCAACGTGGCCTGAATCGAAATATGGACAAGGAGAAACAAGGATGTCAGACGGTTTGTGGAATCAAGTGAAGGGTAACTGGAAGCAGATCAAAGGCGAAGTCCAGAAGCAATGGGGCAAACTAACTGATGATGATCTAGACCAGATAAACGGCCAACGCGAAAAACTGGTGGGCCGCATTCAAGAACGGTACGGCGAGACGCAGCAGGAAGCCGAACGCCAGGTCGACGAATGGGCTGACCGCCGCTCGTAGCACGCCATAACCTAACAGTCGGCGGCATGGCTGCGATTGCCTCGTAAAGGTCCTCTCCCCTGGGAGGACCTTGTTTATACCGGTTGCGCGCATAGCCTGAAAAAGACAACCCGGCATGCTCAACAACACCTTATCTCGACCAGGGAAACTGAGACTCTACAAACGTGATGAAGGAGACCAACGATGCCCTATAAAAACATTCAGGAACTGCCAGAGGGGGTACGCAACAACCTGCCCCAACACGCACAGGAAATCTACAAAGAAGCGTTCAACAGCGCCTGGGACCAATACGCCGACCCGGACGAGCGGCGTGGGGGTGCATCACGCGAGGAAACCGCGCATCGTGTCGCTTGGAGCGCGGTCAAGAACGAGTATAAAAAAGACAGTGATGGGAACTGGAAACAGAAGTGACCATCATGAGGAGAGAGATAGTGTATCCATCTCTCATACTACAAACGGGATCCGTTGTGTCACCAAGCGCACCGAATCCCGTTTGTCTAGGTGGCGATACTGGCTCACATCAGGCAGGGACACGACGACCCAGGATTACGGCAGCGACAACCAGGATCAGGAACACGAAAAACAGAATCTGCGCAATCCCGGCGGCTGCGCCTGCAATACCACCGAAACCGAAGATCGCTGCCAACAGCGCCAAAATCAAGAAAAAGACTATCCAACCTAACATGGGGCAAAGCTCCTTTGCGAAATGTGTTATTCGTCGATGTCACGATGATAAACAATAGCGCACAAGTTTTCATGGGACAGAGCGCTTGTTTTGGGTTAGTTCGTTGTTACTCAATATGTCCAGGTAGAAAGACCTATACCCGATCTTCAACATGGAATTCTCACACACGATGCGACAGCGGCGTATCCTTAGTCCTCTATGGCCCGTTGGTGCTAGTCGAAAAAAGGTCATGGATAACCTACAACCAATAGCTGCGAGACTGATGGAGGTAGACGCCGTGACCATGGAAGACTTTATCATCTAATTGTAGGAGTTACGCAGTTGACGCCAAAGTCAAGTGCGGTTGAGCGAGATAAGCGCGAATAGCGTCACGAATGATCTGGGCTTTGGATTGAAACCAGGATATGCCGTAATGCCGTCGATGCACTTCCAAACGCACAAAGGCGCGGATCGCCAAACCGATATGATTGCGCTGCGAGACTTCGAGGCGAAACTGAACACGTTCAATGCCGGTAAATTGCTTCAGGCCGCGATGATAGACTTCGACTTGCCAGGCAATCCAGGGCGTGAAAGGCACACGCTTCCAGCGCCATATCAAAGTTGCTGGTCGCCCAATATTCAACTGAAATAGTCACGACTTAATCAGACACTTCGAGTACAATGGACAAGCACGAACAGGAGTGTCAGGATGACGACCGAAGAAAAGGTCATCAAGAACAAGCTGGGCTTGCTGCGACTGGCGGAAAACTGGGGAATGTGAGCCAGGCGTGCAAGATCATGGGGCACTCACGCGACAGCTTTTACCGTTTTAGAGATCTTTACGCTGAGCACGGTAAAGCCGGTTTGCGGGAGATTAGCCGTAAGAAACCCAATCAGAAGAATCGAGTTGCGCCAGAGGTTGAAGACGCCGTAGTGAAGTTCGCGACCGACTACCCGGCTTACGGGCAAAAACGGGTATCAAATGAACTGAAGAATCGCGGCATCTTTGTGTCGCCGGGCGGCGTGAGATCGATCTGGATGCGCCATAACCTGGAAAACTTCAAGGAACGTCTCAAAGCATTGTAAATGCTCATAGCCCCTGGTGAGAGTCTGATCCTGACCGAAGCCCAGGTTCAGGCGGTCGAGCGCGCCAAGATGCACCGCGAGGCTGAAACGGAAATCGAAACCGAACATTCCGGGGATTTGGGTTCGCAAGACACCTACTGCCGCTCGGTTTTTTCTTTCCAACCGGTTTCTGCTGCCCGCGAGGCTGCCGTTTTGGGGTGTTAGGCTTCTTAGCGGGCTTCTTCTCTTCTGACATAGCAGTTATACGCCTTTGTGCCAATGGCACAGACTATAAATTTGGGCAAATTGCCCGCTAAAACATATCATCATTCCAGGGAACATCCCCGAAATCTTCATCCTCGTAGACGAGTTCATTTTCATCAACTTCGACAACACTAAGCGTGAGTGGACGCCACGCAGTCAACACTAGCAACACGTCACATTGGGGACACATTACCTGATCCCATTGATCGATATCGTCCTTCAGGTCGATCTGGGCGTTGCACTTCGGGCAACGTGTACGCAAAGCAAAGTTGTTCAAGCGATGATGGGAGCTTTTTTCATGTTCGTCCATGAGCAAGGTTTCCTTGGGTCTCTTGTAAAAGTCCCCTGTTATTCAGCATAGTTGAAAGCTTAAAAGCACTTATCAGCCACTTGACCGATCTTCGTCTCCTCCAGATGGACAGATGTCGAAACTCTTCATTACACGCAAACGAACTGCCACAACTTGAAGCATCTTCCAAGCAGCAGCAGTCAGCAAAAGGGGAATTTATGACTATGTGGACAGGAAAGGCTTAGCTTTGGGCTTGCTTCTGGCCGCGCCGACGAAAAAGCTTGGGCAGACGGATACGAAGCTTCCGTTCACGTTTTTCTCTCGCCACCTTAGTCCTCCTGACTTGGTGTCAAACGTACGATGTACATTCGCATGAAATCCCGTGTTTAAGAGGATTTTCAACAGCATCAACTTTGTTACTGCCGAGCGTAAACTCGATACTGTATCCTGATCCATAATCAGAATACCCGATTGCTCCTCGAGGTTTATCGGTCATCTGACCGAACTCAAAATCGGTCAGGTGGCGAAACATCTACAACTGCCGTCTGTCTGCCTTGCGTCCTTCGGCAGACTCTAAGCCAGCTTTTCGGCCAGATCAGGTAAAATCGCCGCCGGCGTTTGTGTCTGCCAGGGATGGTGTCTTCCAGCAACAGGTCACTGTTGTGCCCTTGCCCGGTGCGCTGCTGACCGTCAGGTGCGCGCCAATGGCGGCAGCCCGCTCACGCATACTGCGTTGGCCCAGGCGTTCGTCAGATACGCTCTCCGGGTTGAAACCGCAGCCA
>JAADYV010000112.1 GCA_010092855.1 Chloroflexota bacterium
CGGTGCGCCCGTTCGTGCGCATTCTGCCGGAGCAGATGGCGCGGCTGCGCGAATTCGAAGTGCACGTCCGTTCGGCGGAATGAGTTACCCGACCGGCGGCTGAATGGGCTTGCCTTCCAGCCAGGCCCCGATCCGTCTGTCTGGGGCACGCTGGTGCTGTGTACGGTGCTGCTGACCGTCTGTTTGACCGGCATCAACCGGTGAGCTGGGCTGCAAAAAACCAGTCACCTGGCCTATTCTCAAACACGCCAATTCCCTCATTCGCCCGCCGGTGTTTTTGTCTATACTCCACATAGGAAAGGAGCAATACACAATGCGATTAGACCAGATGCAGTTTACAGAAAATGCTGACGTTTATGACGACCATGGCGAAAAGGTCGGCGTTATTGACCGCGTGGTCATTGATCCCCGGACGAAGGAAGTGTCCTACGTTGTCGTTCGCGAGGGCTTTTTGTTCACCGAAGACAAAGTCGTGCCGGTGGAATGGTTCAGGGTAACGACCGACAAAAAGGTGATCCTGAATGTACCAGAAGACGAAGTCGATAAGCTGCCAGTGTTCGAAGAAGTCCACTATATGCCCTGGTATGAAGCGGACAGACGCGAACCACATCCGCAGCAGCGGTATGCCCAGGCGTACTACTGGTATCCGCATGCCGGGGTGTACTGGTGGGGCCATCCGGGCTACCGGACGTATTTTGCCTTCACCGAACCGCCGTATACCACGGTGGTTGAGCGCCAGATTCCTGAGAATACCGTTCCGCTTAAGGAAGGGGCCAAAGTGTACAGTTCCGACGACAAACACGTGGGTGATATCGAGCGCATCTTTGCGGACAAAGATTCAGGGCGGGCCACCCATTTTGTGACGTCCAAAGGCCTGATCTTTAAGGACCGGAAGCTGGTGCCGACCGCGTGGATCAAGACTCTGGGTGAGGACGAGGTTAGCCTGGCTGTTGATGCCTCTTTTTTGGAGCACCTGGAAACGTTCAAAGCGTGATGCGGCGGGCATCCTCAGGCGCGGGAGAACGCACAGCCACGAACAGGAGTAGAAACGGAAACCAACATGACCAAACTACATCAGGTGTTAGAGCACGGCCAGTCGATCTGGCTCGATCATATTCGGCGCTCCTTGCTCACGTCAGGCGAATTAGAGCGCCTGATCGAGCAGGGCGTGCGTGGCATGACCTCGAATCCGGCCATTTTCGACGAGGCTATCTCTCACAGCGATGATTACAACGACCAACTGAAACAGGTGGCGGGGCAAGAGCATTCGAACCAGGCCGTTTACGAAGCGCTGGCGATTGACGACATTCAACACGCCGCAGACCTGTTCCGGCCTGTCTATGATGAAATGATGCCGGTCGATGGCATGGTCCAGAACAGTGACCTGGATGGTTTTGTGAGTTTGGAAGCCGATCCGCACCTGGCCCACGATACACAGGGCACGATTGACGAAATCCACCGGCTGCACCAGCAGGTCGACCGGCCTAACGTGATGTTCAAGGTCCCGGCGACACCAGCGGGCATTCCCGCCATCAAACAACTTACCAGCGACGGCATCAACATCAACATCACCCTGATGTTTTCCGTCAAACATTACCACCTGGTGACGGATGCCTGGCTGTCTGGGCTGGAAGCGCGCGCCAGACGCGATGAACCCATCACAGGTATCGCATCTGTGGCCTCGTTCTTTGTCAGCCGCATTGATAACAAGCTCGATCCTCAGCTCGAATCAATCGGGATGGATCACCTGCGCGGCACTATCGGCGTCGCGAATGCCAAGAAAGTCTATCAACAGTTTACCAAGGTATTCAGCAGTGCACGCTGGAAGCGGCTTGCGCGGCAGGGTGTTCATGCGCAGCGCGTGCTGTGGGGCAGCACCAGCACCAAGAACCCCGATTATCCCGACACGATGTATGTCGACAACCTGATCGGGCCGCAGACGGTGAACACCGTTCCGCCGCCAACGCTTGATGCGTTTCTGGATCATGGTACAGTCGAGCGCACCGTCGACCGGAAGCTAACCGGAAGTTTGAGGCAGTTGGAACAGCTCGCCAAAGCCAACCTCGACTTGATTGCGGTGGGTGATGAACTACAGGAAGAGGGGGTTAAGAGGTTCGCTGATGCGTTTGATGCGCTGCTGGAATCCATCGCCCATCAGCGGGAAACAGTTTCGGCTTACGCCTCCGATTGATATACCAACGAGGAGACCTGCCGGTGGCGAGCGCGCTATTCCAGGCTGGATTGGCCACGCTGCCGTTCGATGTGCTGTCCCCCGCCGGAGAAGCCGTCGACATGCAAACCAGGCAGCATCGCTTCGATATTCTGCTGCTGGCCGCGACCAGGGCTGCCGCTGCTGATCGTGGGCGGGTAAGATACGCCCGTGATTGGCGTGAATTGTGCGGCGGCGGACCAGATGACGACCGAGGGGCAGGTGGAAATTGTGTCCGGTGCACTGCACCTGTTCGACGAGCAGGTCGCGGTCGAATGCTTTGGCCAACATCTGCGTTAAACCGCTCCTGTGCGGGCCTGAACAAACGAAAGGAGTTACGGATGAAAGAGCAATTCCACGATCGGCACGACGCTGGTCGATTCCTGGCGGATCAGTTGATGGAATACGCAGATCGCGACGATGTTCTGGTGCTGGCCCTACCGCGCGGCGGGGTACCGGTAGCGTTCGAGGTTGCCCAGGCGCTGAATGTACCGCTGGATGTGTTTGTCGTGCGCAAGCTGGGCGTTCCTGGCCACGAAGAACTGGCGATGGGCGCAATAGCGTCCGGCGGCACGCGCGTGCTGAACCGCGATGTCGTCCTCGGCGCGGGCATCGGCACAGAAACATTGGACCAGATCGCCGCGCGCGAACGGGAAGAACTGCGCCGCCGCGAACAGGCCTACCGTGACAACCGGCCCGAACCCGAAATCGACGGCCAAACCGTGATTCTGGTGGATGACGGCTTGGCGACGGGCGCGACGATGTGGGCTGCAGTAGTCGCGCTGCGCCAGCTTGATCCAGCGCAGATTATCGTGGCGGTGCCCACTGCATCACCCGAAACCTGCGCAGCATTCGAGCAAGAGGTCGACCGGGTGATCTGCTTTATTACGCCGGAAGCGTTTGGCGGGGTGGGGCGATGGTACCGGGACTTCGCCCAGACGACCGACGAACAGGTGCGCGACCTGCTGTGCCAGGCCACCCAGAGTTAGCAGTTTGTTCCCTCATGAGTATAGACGACACGCTATTTACCGATGGCATCATTGAAGCGGGCAGCGTCCGGGAGCAGATTATTCAGCAGCTTGCCTGGCATGCGCGCGTCAGTCCGATCAACATAACAACTGGCGGTGGTCACGGTTTTTATGCCAGGTGCGGGCTTCACCAGTACAGATAAATACCCAATCATGCCCAGCCACACGTAGGTACCTCAACCACCTGACCTGGCGGTCGACGTCCTTTCACCAACCGCTTCTGCTGAAAAAGGCCAGCGGTTTTGGCTTGTTTCTCTACAACCAGCTGCATCGCCATTCGGCGGTGTGTGCGGTTCTCGTTATACTCTGCGTTAATGGTCCCTGGCAAAGGGGTCAACTGGGTCTGCCTCAAGCAGTCCAGCTAAGTAGTGTTTCGCCTGAGAATGGCGAACCAGTGAGTACCAATGTTAACACGGCCTAGCCGGTGCCAGTGGTTTGGCTGGTGTACAGCATTTGGTTACGCTAGGACCCGACAACCACGTGACAGTGTAAAATATGTGGTGCTTCTGGGTGGAGCAGCACTGGATAGAATCAACAGGAAGAAATACCTAAGGGGGCATTCAGCATTCATAGAGGTACCTTATGGTATCCAGCCCGTCCCCAGCCCATATTCCAGATTACATGCTTAGATTCGGGTAGGTATTGGACGGAGGCAAAAATGTTATGGAGGCCAACCAGAGTGATAGATTTCTCGCGCTGCGCCAACGTGCCGAGGCGTTGCTGCACGCGCGCTCCAGACCAGTTCCGGATGTTTCCAACGACGATTTTCTGCACCTGTTAAACGAACTGGAAATCTACCAGATCGAGCTGGAGCTGCAAAACGAGGAACTGCGCACGGCCCAGCACGAACTCGAACAGTCGCGCCGCCAGTACCGCGATTTGTACGAATTTGCGCCTGTTGGTTACCTCATGCTTGACCACGATGGCGTAATCACCGAGATTAACCTGACTGGTATCTCGATGTTGGGCAGGGATCGGAATCGTATTCTGGGCCGCCCGCTGATGCATTTCGTGGTGGGTAACGATGGGGGCGCACTGCATCGCTACCGCCAGCAGTTGTTCACGGCGCAGACGATCCAAACGATAGACCTGCGCTTGAGTCAGGCCGACAGCACCTCCTTTTGGGCGCGGCTGCAAGGCGTGCCGTGCGACGGGCCAGACAATGACGATGTGCAGCTCTGCCGCATCACCATGAGCGACATCAGCGTGCACAAACAGGCTGCTGCCGATGCGCTGGCCCTACAGCTTGAACAGGAAAAAGTGGAGATTCTGCGCCGCTTCATCGGGGACATGTCGCACGATCTGAAGACGCCGCTGACCACGCTCAAAACCAGTGTCTACCTCATGCAGCAGCCGGGCGAGCAGATCGATCTTGCACACCAGCTAAACATTATGCAAGGGCAAGTCGCGCGCCTGGAAAAAACGCTAGAGGGCCTGCTGAGCATGGCACGGCTGGACCAGCGGAGCGAGTTCGAATTCGAAACGGTGGACCTGAACCTGCTGGTTGACCGTGTCTGCGGGGAGCACCGCGCGTTGATTGGCCAGATGGGGCACTGGCTGGCGCTGGCGCTGCCGCCCACTGCACCCCACATCCGGGGCGATCCGGAACAATTGGCGCGCGCGTTCTCTAACCTGATCGTCAACGCCATCAACTATACCACGCCGCCGGGCACCATCACGCTGCGCGTCCACACCGACGCGGAACATGCCATCATCGAAGTGGCCGATACCGGCATCGGCATCGATTCCGCCGATCTGCCCCATGTCTTTGACCGCTTTTTCCGGGGCGCAAACGCCCGCAGCCTATACCAGGGTGGCACCGGCATCGGCCTGGCTATCACGCATAAGATCATCCAGGCGCATCAGGGCCAGCTCGAAGTCGACAGCACGCCAGGGATGGGCAGTGTCTTTGCCATTCGCCTGCCGCTGCAACGACCCTCTGCCCGGCGCTGACACAGTCCCATACGGCAGTGTATCCCCTTGTGGGCGGATCGTAATCCGTTCTTTAGCGTAGTAAAAGCATATTCTTGTTATAATTAACAGTGAGCCAACAATGGCCAGGTGCCCCCGCCCATTTTTCTGCGGCACGCTGCGGCCTGCACCCACGATGTCCAATGACAGAAACGTGACCCTTTTATGCGCGAAAACGCCGACCAACACCCAACAGACAAACTGCACCCGCAGTTGTATATCGTTGGCATCGGTGCATCGGCAGGGGGGCTAAAAGCCATCGAGCAGTTTTTGCGCCACACCCCCGCCGATACCGGCCTGGCGTATGTCATCGTCCAGCACCTGGAACCCTCGCGCGAGAGTATGCTGCCAGACCTGATGCGCGACTGGACCGGCATGGCGGTGACCCAGGTACAGGACGGGATGTACGTCGGGCCGGACAAGGTCTACATCATCCCGCCCAACTACACCCTGGCGCTGATGAACGGCAGGCTGCACCTGATGACACCGTCGGAACCACATTTCCAGTGGCGACCGGTTGACTACTTCTTCCGCTCGCTGGCCGACGACTGCGCCGAGCGCGCCATCGCCGTGATTTTCTCTGGGGCGGGCACGGACGGGGCATTGGGGATCAAGGCAGTCAAGGGGGCGGGGGGCCTGACCATCGCGCAGACGCCGGAGAGCGCGACCTATCCCAGTATGCCCCAGAGCGCCATCGAAACCGGCGAGGTCGACCTGATACTGCCGCTCGAAGAGATGGCCAGCGAGATTCTGGCCTATGTGGACCACGCCCACACGTTGCAGCAGCACGAAGGGCCTGTTTTGCCCGGCGAGGCCGACCACGTGTGGCAAAAAATCTTCTACCTGCTGCGCTCGCACACCGGGCACGATTTCTCCCAGTACAAACAATCCACCATTCGCCGCCGCATCGAACGGCGGATGCTCGTCAACCGCATCGACAACCTGGACGACTACGTGCGCTATTTGCAGCACCAGCCGCGCGAAATGGATGTTCTGTTTGGCGATTTGCTCATCGGTGTGACGCACTTCTTCCGCGATGCCGAGGCGTTCGAGGCCCTGAGAAAAAAAGCCATCCGCCCCTTGATCCGGCGTAAGCCCTATGACGAAACGCTGCGCATCTGGGTCAACGGCTGTTCAACCGGGGAAGAAGCCTATTCTATCGCCATCCTGGTGCATGAAGAACTGGCTGTGCAGGGTCGCCAGCACAAAGTGCAGGTCTTCGCCACCGACATAAACGACAGTGCCATCTACAAGGCGCGGCGTGGTGAATATTCCGAAGGCATTGCGGCGGATGTGTCACCAGAGCGGTTGGAACGGTTTTTTGAACGTCACGACAAGCTGTACCGAGTCAAGCCCCTCATCCGCGACTCGCTGGTGTTTGCCGTGCACAATGCCCTGCAAGACCCGCCGTTTTCCAACGTGGACCTGGTGTCGTGCCGTAACCTGTTGATCTACCTCGGATCAGAACTGCAAGACAAGCTGGTGCCCTTACTGCATTATGCCCTGGCTCCAGAAGGCTATGCGTTTCTGGGTTCTTCAGAGACGCTGGGCCACCATGCCCGGTTGTTCAAAACGGTAGACGCCGAAGCTCGCCTGTTCCAACACCGCGCTGTCCCGTCCAACATCCAGCCGAGTTTTGATCTGCAAACACGACCAGTGCCGCATCTTGAACCACCTGTCAGACACAAGCGAATCCCCATGAACAAACCACTCGATCTGCAAGAAGCTGCCGAAAAAGCGCTGCTAGCACACCACACTCCGCCTGCCGTCATCGTCAACCCAGACGGTGACATCCACTACTTCAGTGACAACACGGGCCGGTATCTGGAGCCAACAGCGGGCGAAGCCAACCTGAACCTGCTGCACCTGGCCCGCCAGGGGCTGCGGCTGCTGCTCTCCAACATGGTGCGCAAAGCCGCCCGCGACCAGGTCGAGGTCGTCGAACACGAGGTGCAGGTCCAGGTCAATGACCATATCGAAACCATTGACCTGGTGGTGCGCCCGCTGGATCATGGCGAACTCGACAACCTGCTGCTGGTCGTGTTCGAGCGTGCGGCTACCCGGCGCACGCCGGCCCAGGACGCGGAGGGAGCCGCCCCCGGCGAGATCGAGGTCCCACGCCAGCGCGTGCTCGAGCTGGAGCGCGACCTGCAAAACACGCGCGAACACCTGCAAGCCACCGTCGAAGACCTGGAAATCTCCAACGAAGAACTAACCTCGGCCAACGAAGAACTGCAAAGCGCCAACGAGGAACTGCAGAGCACCAATGAGGAACTGACCTCAGCCAAAGAGGAACTGCAATCGGTGAATGAAGAGCTGCTGACCGTCAATTCGGAACTGGAAGGTAAAATCGACGAACTGTCGCGCGCTAACGACGACCTGCGCAACCTGCTGACCAGTGTCGACATCGGCATCATTTTTCTGGACCACAAGCTGCGCATCATGCGCTATAACCCGGCAGCGACCCAGTTTCTCAACCTGCGCGAGGAAGATACTGACCGCCCGATCTCGCACCTGGTCTCCAGGCTGGACTACGATGGCCTGGTCGACGATGCGGAGGAGGTGCTGGAGACGCTGGTCGCCAAAGAGGTCGAGGTGCGCCTGGGGTTTGGCTGGCATATGCTGCGGATGCGCCCCTACCGCACCAGCAGCAACGTCATCGACGGCATCATCATCACCATTTCCGACATCAGCGAGCAAAAGCACGTGCAGCAGAACCTGCGCAAGCTCTCGCGCGCCATCGACCAGAGCACGAGCCTGATCGTGATTATGGACGTGGCGGGCAACATCGATTATGCCAACCAGCGTTTCTTCGAGGTCACCTACTATACCGAGCAGGAACTGGCGGGCCAGCCCTACCATACGCTGCTGGCCGAGGGCACGGAGACCTTTCGGCACGAGATTCTGGACGCGGTGATCCAGTCGCGGATGCAGTGGCAGGGAGAACTGCTGCACCACACCGCCAACAGCGATACCTTCTGGGCGGCGGTCACCATCTCGCCGCTGACGGATGAGCACCACGAGGTCACACACCTGATCGCGGTGGAGGAGGACATTACCGCGCGTAAGCAGTTGGAACAAACGCTGCGCGAACGGTGGACCGAGCGGGCGGCGACGTCCAGCAGTGCGCCGCAGATGGCGGTGCTGGTCTTTGATCGCCATCTCCAGTATGTGCTGGGGGAGGGGAACGCCCTGCCAGGCATCGGCATCCGCGAGAGCGACCTGGAGGGGCTGCGGGCAGGCGACGTGCTGCCCAGCGAACTGGAACGCTACTATCGCGCCGCGCTGCGTGGGGACAATGTGTATTTCGAGCGCGAGTCGGGCGATCTGCGCTTTGGCATCCAGGTGATGCCGGTGCGCGATGGCAAGGGGCGAATTATAGCGGGCGTGGTTATTTTGTGGGATATTGGCCACCAGTCTGAAGATGGCGAGCCAGGCCAGCGGTAATCGTCAGTGGAAAGGTTTGCTACACGACTCGCGGGGGAGCACGATGTCTGACAGTTTTTCGAATGATTTACGCCAGCGCGCATTGGAAATTTTACATGGCCAGCCGATCAATATCGGCAAAATGTCATCCGAAGAAATTGAGCGCATCGTCTACGAGCTGCAAGTGCACGAAGTGGAGCTGCAGCTTCAAAACGAAGAACTGCGCGGCGCACAGCAGGCCTTGCTGGAATCGCGCCAGAAATACGCCGACCTGTACGACCTGGCCCCGGTGGGCTACCTGACGGTTAACCCGGCGGGCATGGTCGAAGAGGCCAATCTCACCGCTACCCAAATGCTGGATATGGCCCGCGAGCGGCTGTTTCGACGCCCATTGGTGAGTCATGTCGCCGCCACCCACCGGCAGGCGTTTCTCAACCACCTGCAGCGCCTGTTCGAAACTCAGTCTCCCCAGCGCGACGAACTGCAACTGGTCCGCGCCAACGGCGAGGTGTTCTATGCCCAGATCGACAGCACCCCGGAACCTGCCGCCGAGAGCGACCCCGCCCGCTGTCTTATGGTGATCACCGATATCACCCGGCGCAAGCAGATCGAGCTGGCAGAATATGAGCAGCGTCTGTTTGCCGCATCGCTGCGTCTGATCGCAAATGTGTTAAATAGCACGCTCGACCTGGACGAAGTGTTAGACCTCATTCTGGAAAATGTGGACTATGTGGTCCACTACGATGTGGCCGAAGTGATCCTGTTCGAGGAAGACGAGGCCGTGATCGCCGGCAGCCGGGGCTATACCAAGCGCGAACTGCACGAAGACGTCGACAGCCTGCGACTGCCAGTAGAAACGACACCCAACCTGGCCCACATCCGGCGCACCGGGCAGCCGCTGCTGGTGCCGGATATCC
>JAADYV010000600.1 GCA_010092855.1 Chloroflexota bacterium
GATGTCGCCTTCCGCCAGCCGTTCGAGCTCAGCGTCGAGCGCGGCCTGCACCTCTTCCAGCGTGCGGCCATCGCGCACGGTGGCCAGCATGTTATACAGAAACGGGTCCACCGAAGGGAACAGGCTGCCGCCCACGCTGGCGACCAGTTCGGTTTCGACCAAAGCGCGATACAGGCGCGAGGTGCGGTTGCCCAGGCTGCTGCCGCCGGGCGCGGTCGCTCCTGTGAGGACGCTGTCAATCAGCTTGAGGCAGAACCAGTCGGGATCGGTGGCTGCCGGGGCGCGGTAAGACAGCAGGGTGTAGGCTGCCGTGCCTTCACGTTCGACGCGCACGGTGCGCTCACCCTGCTGGGGCGGTTCGGGCCGGGAAAAACCGGGCAACGACGGGCCGTGTGGGATATAACCAAACAGCGTCTCCACTCGCGCCAGCATCTCCCCGGTATCGAAATCGCCGACCGCGACGGCAATCGCGTTGTTGGGAGCATAGTAGGTCTGGTAATAACCAAACAGGTCGTCGCGCGTCATGGTATGCAGGTCAGCCATGTCGCCGATGACCTGGTGGTGATAGGGGTGGACGCGGAAGGCTGCTGCGCGCGTTTCTTCGTGCAGCCAGAAGACGGGTGAGTTTTCCGATCCCTGGCGCTCGGAAATGATGACCGTGCGCTCGGACTCAACTTCCTCCGGGTTAAACAGCGCGTTGGCCATGCGGTCTGCTTCGGCTTGCAGCGCCAGGTCGATGCGGCTGGCAGGCATGGTTTCGTAGTAAGCGGTGTAGTCGAACGACGTTTGTGCGTTCCACATGCCGCCCTCTCGTTCAATTGCTTTATCCAGTATCCCCGCTGGGAACTGGTCTGTGCCCTTAAACAGCATGTGTTCGACCCAGTGCGAAACACCGGTCTGCCCGGTGCGCTCGTTGCGGCTGCCCACGCGGTACAGCACCCACCAGCTTATCACCGGCGTGGTGTGTACCTCCTTGAGCAGCAGGGTCAAGCCATTGTCTAAAACGTGCTTGGTGACCATTGCGGTTGTGCTCCTCGGCCATCAACTTCCCCAATCCAATCGTCTCTCTAGTTTAACAGGGATGCCCTGGTGTGGCATCCCTGCGGGTGAATGGGGTGTTGTCCGAGAGAGCGGATCTACAACACTAGGCGTCGAGATCGGACCCATCATAGCCGCGACCAATGCCCCGATACTGGAAGCCCAGCGCGCGCATGTCTTCGGGCTCGTACAGGTTGCGTCCGTCGATCAGCACCGGTGTTTTCATGGCGGTCTTGATACGCTGCATATCCAGGTTCTTGAATTCGTTCCAGGGCGTCATCACGACCATGGCTTCGGCTCCCTCGGCCAACGTATACGGGTTGTCGGCCATCTCGAGGAAGGGCATCACGCGCTTGGCGAACTCCATCGCCACCGGGTCGTAGCCACGCACCGTCGCGCCATGCTCGTGCAGGTACTCGGCAATCGTGATCGAAGGCGCTTCGCGCATATCGTCCGTGTTCTGCTTGAAGGCCAGGCCCAGCAACGCAATGGTGCGCCCCTTCATGTTGTCCAGCAGTTCATGCAACTTGAGCAGCACGTGCCGCCGCTGGTAGGCGTTAATCTCCATGACGGCATGCAGCAACTGCGGGTGTTTGCCGTGTATCTGAGCCATATACGCTAGGGCCTTGACATCCTTGGGGAAGCACGAACCACCATAGCCCACACCTGCTTCCAGGAAGTGATGGCCGATGCGCTTGTCGTAGCCCATGCCGCGCGCCACTTCCTTCACGTCCGCGCCCAGCGCTTCGCAAATGTTGGCGATCTCGTTGATGAAGCTGATGCGCGTGGCCAGGAATGCATTGGACGCATACTTGATCATCTCTGCTGTTCGCAGGTCGGTGACCACAATCGGCGCGCGCAGCGGCAGGTGCAGTTGGGCCACGCGGTTGGCGGCTTCCTGTTCCTCGGAACCCAGCACCGTGCGGTCGGGGTTCATAAAGTCTACAATTGCCGAGCCTTCGCGCAGGAATTCTGGGCAGCTTACCACGTTGAAGTCGATGGGCTTGGGCTGGTTTTCGCGCAGGATATCGGCCACCCAGTCCCCGGTGCCGACGGGCACGGTGGATTTATTGATCAGGATCAGCGGGTGGTCCATCGTCTCGGCGATGGTTTCGGCGGCCATTCGCACGTACTGGAGATCCGCTTCGCCATCGACACCTTCGGGCGTCCCGACCGCAATAAAGACAAATTCGGCATCTTTTAATGCCTCGGCGTAGGAAGTGGTGAAGTGCAAGCGCCCGGCCTTGACGTTGCGTTCAACGAGCTCGGCCAAACCCGGTTCGTAGATCGGCATGATGCCTTTCTTGAGGTTGGCGATGCGTTCCGCGTTGATGTCCAGGGCCACTACGCGGTTGCCCAGGTCCGAAAAACAGGCCCCTGTTACCAACCCAACGTAGCCTACACCAATGACCGTGATATTCTTCATGACTCGTTTCCTCTTCGCGTCTGTGTATTAAGCACGGTTGTGCTGTGCATGATTGTGGGATAGATCACAATCTCTCGCTTACTATACAAATAGGAACGCAGTGTTTCCACTACGTTTACCTAACAGTTTAGAGGTCCGCCTGGACCATCGCTGCCACGTTCCGCCCCATTTCGACGGCGTAATTCGTGCCCCGGTCCCAGGGATAGACCTGGCTCATGCTGGCCAGGTACAGACCCTTGAGCGGCGTGCGCAGGTCGGGCAGCGCTTGTGAGTGGTTTACAAACGGGACCGGCTGGGCGTAGGGCGCGCGGAACACCCAACGCTTCCGAATCCAGTCCGGCGAAAAATCGGGATTGATGCGCTTCAGCGGCGCAATGAAACGTTCGGCCAGTTCGTCCTCGCTGATGGCGAAATACTCATGATCCGGCGCGACATAATCGCCGCAGTACAGCAGCCGGTCGCCGCCATAATGCGCGCACTCCATGTAGTTGGTGTGTTCCACCACCACCGTGAATGGGAATTCGGCCTGCGCTTTGTCCGGGTGATCGGCGGGCATACTCAACCAGTACGTGCCGTCGGTGAGGAACTGCTCCTTGAGCGCCAGAATCACGACTACCGCCCCCAGACTCTTGAGGTTGTCCAGTTTGGCGGCATAGTCTGCTGGCAGGCCGGGTACCAGGCGCTGCATAATGCGCGGGGAGGAGGTGCTGATCACGGCGTCGAATGTCCCGGTATCGCCGCCAATGGTGACGGCGAATGTGCCGTCAGGTGTTTGTTCGATGCCTTCGACGCGCGTATTCAGGTGAAGGTTCGCGCCCAGTTCTCGCACGCGGTCCGCCAGTAGCTCCAGAAACGCCTGGAACCCGCCCTCAAAGGTGCCCAGGTTGGTGGTGCGCTTGTAGACGCGCGCCCAGAACCACGCCATGTTGACCTTGTCGTAGTCCTGGCCGAACTTGGCGATCAATAGCGAGCGCCACAGCCGCTCATACGCTTCGCGGCCCATCGTGCGCCGCAGCCAGTCTTCGGCGGTATGGCGTTCCATCGGCTGCCAGTTCTTGAACAGGCGCAGGTACAGCCCGACCAGGCCATAGCGAAACTTGGCGATCCACGACATGGGCAGGCGCAGGTTGGCAACGACGATGTTGGGTCGGTCCATCTGGTAGATTTTGCCGTCCAGCCACAACGACGTGATAGGCCGGGGCAGCAGCACCTTGTCGCGCGCGCCCAGCTCTTCGATCAGGCCCAACACGAATTCATCGTTGGAAAACCAGTGGTGATAGAATTTTTCCAGCGTCCAGTCCCAGGTGTCGTCCTTGAACCCCGCCGCCAGTCCGCCAACCTCGGCCCCGGCTTCATAGACCTGCACGTCGTAGCCCGCGCGCGCCAGGTCATACGCAGCGGACAGGCCGGTTGCCCCCGCGCCGATGATTGCAACCCGTTTGCTCATACCCTCTATACCTCACCTTCTGCAGCAACTTCAGATTCGCCCGCGACTGTTTCGCTGGCAACCGCTTCAACAGCGGCGAGTTCACGCGCACGTCGGAAATCGCGCCAGCCCAATCCCTCGCGGTAGAGGTAGAAAAATCCCAACAGCGTAATCGGCAGCCACAGCGCCGCGTGCAGCACCAGTGTGTAGGAGGCGGCCACTGTTTCCCGCACACCATAAGCTTTCAATGTTTCGATGCCGGGGGTATCAAACGTGCCGACATACCCCGGTGATGACGGCAGCGTCGTGGCCAGGTTGACAACGGCAGTCATGACCATCAACACAAAGAAGCTGACTTCGAAATCGAAGGCATGCATCACAAACCAGTATTTGGTTGTTTCTGTCAGCCAGATGAAGATCGACGCCACCAGGGTCATAAACAGGTCGCGGGGACGGCGCAGGTTCTCCAGCCCGGTCATGAAGTGATCGGCCAACCCGATGGCTTTGTCGGCCAGTGGTCCGGGCAGCAAGCGGTTGAAGATGGCCGTATATAACTGCTGCGCGCGTTCCGGCTGCAAGGCCATGACCAGGAACACCAGAAACGCTCCCCAGAATAGCAGCGTGGAGAAAAAGACCACATCCCGCAGCCAGGGTTCCTTGAAGTCGGCAAACGGCAGGGCCACAAACACAAAAATCAGCATGACCAGGCCATCAAAAATCCGTTCGACCACGATGGTGGCGAGCCCTGCCGACACGCTGACATCTTCGTTGCGCTTGAGCACGTAGGCGCGGATAACTTCCCCAGCGCGAAACGGATAGACGTTGTTGCCCATGTAGCCGATGACGACGATGGGGAATAGCTTGCGCAGTGACACCACTTTGATCGAGCGCAGCAGGTAATGCCAGCGCCAGGTGCGCCCCCACACC
>JAADYV010000601.1 GCA_010092855.1 Chloroflexota bacterium
CCCGTGCTGCCATAGGCCTGGTATTCGGCGGCAATGTGATAGACCAGCCCCTGTGTTTCGCGCAGTTCGCGGTACAGGCGCGCGTTCGGGCCGCCGCCGAACAGGGTGGCGAAGACGTGCCAGGCATAACGCTCGGCATCAGTGTAGGCGGGTGCGGGCCACGCCATCGAAAAATAGACATGGCCGCAATCCCGCGGTTCAGCCACCACTGTACCGAGGTGGTGCTTTGGGGGCACCGGTGCAGGCCCAGCAGCCGCAGCGTCGCTCATCGACCAAAAACTGTCGCGCGCCTGGTCGGCAAAGAGGGCGTGATCAATGTTCCCGGCGGCGGCCAGCACCAGGTTTTTGCCAACATAATGGCGCTGCATAAATTTCACCAGGGCGTCACGACTGGCGCTTTGAATGGTGAGTGCCAGCCCAGCGGTGGGAAAGCCCAACGGATGCTCTGGCCACAGCGCCGATTTCATCAGGAGGTTGGACTGTTCGAGCGGATCGCTCTGGCCAGAAATTTCGTTGAGAATTACAGCGCGCTGGCGTTCTAGTGCCTCGGCGGGCAGCACACTGTTGCACAGCATGTCGCCCAACACTTCCAGCGCAAAGGGCAGGTATTCGTCCAGCACAGTGGCGTGGTAGACGGTGTAATCGCGGGCGGTGAAAGCCCCCATGCCGCCGCCGCCAATCTCCATCATTTCGGCAATGGCACCGGCATCGCGCTCGCCCGTACCCTGGAACAGCATGTGTTCCACCAGGTGTGCATAACCGCATTCGCCCGCCGTCTCGTTTTTGGGGCCAACATCGACCAGCGCGCCAACACTGACCGACCGCACGCCTGGCACACGCTCACTCAACACCCGGACTCCGTTTTCCAGTTCGGTCTTTTGCACGGTGGTGGTTGGCTGGTGTTCGCTCACGATGCCCCCTATGTGAATTACCCGGTGCGGATCTCGGCCTGGACGAGGTGCATCTCGACGGTGGCCAGCAAAATCTTCTCGTCGACCGGTTTGACCAGATAGTCATCAGCGCCAGCTTCTAGCGCACGCTGCATGTCGTCTGCGCCGGACAACCCGGACAGCATAACGATAGGCAGGTGCTGGTATTTCGACTGGCGGCGGATCACGTGGCACAACTGGTACCCGTCCACATGTGGCAGCCGAATATCGAGCAGCACCAGGTCTGGCTGGAAGGTGCGCAAAGCGCTCAGCGCCACTAGGCCATCACCGGCCACCCGCACAGTGTAGCCGTGTTTGCACAACATGCCCTGCACGGCTGTGCTAACTGTCAAACTGTCTTCTACGACCAGAATTACCGCCATCATAGTTTCCCCTGCGAAGTTGATACCTGCTTACCAGTGTCTACTCACTCAAATGGGCCGACCTGGCCCCCAACTGCTCGTTAATAACGCCCAGCAAAACTGCATCGTTAATCGGTTTGACCATGTAATCATTCGCGCCAGCCGCATATGCGCCCTGGATGCTTTCTTCATTAGACAACCCAGAGAGCATCACAATCGGAACATGGGCCAAGCGGCTGTGGTTGCGGATCATCTCGCACAGCTTTACGCCGTCGACATGGGGCAGCCGGATGTCCAGTAAGATCAGGTCGGGAATGCAGCCTGCCAACGCGCTGAGCGCCGCCAGCCCATCGCGGACCACCTGGACGCTGTGCCCCTGGTTGTGCAAAATCCACTGCACGGTGCTCCCCACCGTGGGGCTATCATCGACTATCAGAATCTCGGCCATTCCTTTTTCTCCTTGTTGGTGTTGGTCGTTAGTTTTCACCAGCACTCAAACCCACCATGCCCTGGCTAGGTCCGTCGCTGGGGCAACGTCACCACCACGTTGGTCCAGCTTTCTGGCACAGACACAATGCGCAATTCGCCGCCGTGTGCCTCTGCGATCCGATAGGCCAGGTAGACCCCCAACCCGCACGAACTACTGTCGCCATACCCGGTCGTGAAGCGTGCCAATATTTCGTCCAGGTAACCGTCTGGCAGCCCGGCCCCGTCGGTCCAGATGCTGAACTCGTGACTATGACCTCGTTCATAGCCGCGCACGATAACGGTGCTGCCCGGTTTGCTGGCGCGCAGTGTGTTGTCCAACAGGTTCTCGTACAGACTGACCAGCAGGCTCTTGTCGGCCCAGACCAGCAGCCCCGGTTGGCACAGGTGCACTTTCACCTGCTGCTGGTAGGTCGCCAACTGCTCCGCAAAGAGGAAGTTGACCGGGCCAAAGATTTCGCGTTGCAGATCGACAAAAGTCGAGTTGAGCGTAAACGGCCCCCGGTCCAGCCGGGACCACATCAGGTAATTGTCAGCAGTTCGGTGGATTGCGGCAGCGCTATGTTGGATACGCTTGAGGGCCGTGCGCTGTTGTTCGGTGAACTGCGAACCAGCATCCTGATCCAGCGACGTGGTCGACAGGCGCAGCAGGGAGAGCTGGTTCCGCCATTCGTGCCCGGTGAAAGCCACAACATCTCGGTAGAGCTGGTTCTGGCGCTTGAGTTGTTCGTTTTCTTCCAGCAATTGTTCGAAGGTCACGGCGACTTCCACTCCTGTGGTCTGAGATTCCGCCAGGGGAAAATGTCCGTTAATAGGGAAGGAATGTGATACGACGTTGAGAGCCTGGACCATGCGAGCTTTTCCCCATAGGTGCTTGTTTATGAAATCCCAAATCCGCTCACAGCCCGAAGGCTGCTTGAAGTGTAAATACATTATCACGACTTAGTGGGCGAAAGGGTAAAGAAGTATTAAAACTAAACGTTGTAACAATCCATACTTGCATTTTCATCAATTTGCAGAGTCAGGCGGAGGTTGTCACGGGGGAGCATCACACCAAAAACCTGAGCAGCAGGACAAGCCGCCCAGGCTAAAAGTCAACCGCTAAAACAAACAATGGAGAAATAATGCAGCAGGTACAACCGGGCTATTGAATGATGGGATCAGCCGAATAGATCAGGTAGCCGCGACCATGCAGATTATTGATATATTCTGGCGCATCGGGCGGCAGGCCCAGCTTGGACCGCAGGTTGGCAATATGGACCCGCACCAGCTTGGGATCGCCCACGCCAGGAGGATAGTCCCACACGGTCGCGAGGAGCTGTTCGACCGACACTGGCCGGCCCAGATTGGTCATCAGGCAGTACAACAGCCGGTGTTCGGTCGGTGTCAGCGCGATGACCTGGCCATCCAGCTCGACTTTGGGCTGGGCCAGGTACAACCGCAGCCGCCCGTTTTCGTGATATTCAACCTCAGGATCAAGCATACCCCCCGGCATCCGTCGCAACTGGGCGCGAATGCGGGCTGGCAGTTCGATGACGTCAAACGGCTTGACCAGGTAATCATCGCCCCCTGCATCCAGGCCGCGCGCAATATCCGCCGGGCGGCTTTTGGCCGTCAGAAAAATGACCGGCAGCCTGGCAAAGAATGGTTTGGCCCTGATCCGGCGGCAGACTTCGATCCCATCCATGTCTGGCATGATGATGTCCAACACCACCAGGTCTGGAGCAGTGTCTTGCAATACGTCTAACGCCGACTGGCCATCATTGACCACCGTAACATCGTAGCCCGCGTCTTCCAGAATGGCCCGAATCGACTCGGCTACCACACTATCATCATCAACCACAAGTATTCGCATTACCGCTCCTCCGCCACCAATACGCAATTATGTATTGTAACACCGTGCACCGCATCTACTGGCCAACCCGTCCGGGATTGACAGGTAAGACGGCAGAAAATCTGGTCCCCTGTTCTTCATCACTGCAAACAGATAGGGAACCGCCGTGTTGCAGCAAAATATCCTGGCAAATCGTCAGCCCCAGACCAGCGCCATTGGATTTCGTCGTAAAAAACGGGGTAAAAATCCGGTCCAGATCACCGGCTGGAATCCCCACACCATTATCGTGCACACTGACTTCGATAGCAGTTCCCGTCATAGCCAGCCGCGTCGCGATGGTGATCGCACCCTCCGCCACGCCCTCAATCGCCTCGCGCGCATTGAGCAGCAAGTTGATCCACACCTCGTCAATATGATGTTCGCTGCCCTGAACGAACGGTAAATCTGGCGCAAGGTCCAGCACCACCGCCACATCCGGTTCGAGCTGGGGACGCAGCAACGATACGACATAGTGTAACGACTGGTTGATATCCAGCAGTTCCATCTCGTATGGCGCGGGGTCAGAAAGGTCCAACATCCGCTGCACCACCGTGCTGGCCCGGTAGGCCGCCAGCCGGATCGTCTCTACAGACTGATACGCTGGATCATCGGGTGGTAGCCGCTTGAGCAGCAAAAAAGCCTGCGCAATGATGGAGGTTAGCGGATTATGAATGTGATGGGCCACACCTGAAGCGATTTCTCCCGCGACCGCTAACCGGGCCATGCGCATCAGGGGCAAAGACGGCATTCGCCCCTCGGCGACCTCAGCATCAGACTGCTGGCCAACACAGCTCTTGCCCACCACGACCATCAACTGCCGGGCAGTTGATGTAGCCAGCTCCAGGTCATGCGGCGTGAAGGTATAGGGCTGCTGGCGGCCTATTTCCATCAACCCGACCACAATGCCCGCCGTGATCAACGGAATCCC
Organism: Chloroflexota bacterium; assembly: GCA_010092855.1. GTDB lineage: Bacteria > Chloroflexota > Anaerolineae > Aggregatilineales > Aggregatilineaceae > TC-15. Next base: position 4,579 of record JAADYV010000601.1, read on the forward strand.
CATCCACCCCCCCACAGTAATAGGCAACGGGGGAACGTCCTGCCAAAGTGGATCATCGTTTGTATTGGATATTATAAGCGCCTGACCACTCTGTAAAACGGTATAAAATAATGGAATATCAACATAATGGTAAGCAGTCACTATTTTATCACAACTTAGCGTTAAGCGAGACTCACTTCCGGCGTCAGTCTGCACCCTGGTACCGACCAGATGCAGTCGATCACCTTCCACCAACGAAATGCGCGCACACTCAAAGGCCACCAGGTTGGCTAACTGGCACAGCATCTGCGATACAAATTCACCGCGCATTGACTCCAACAAAGTGGTCGTAGGCGCAATCTCGGCGCCGTCCCCTGTGTACGCCCTGTCCTGGTCCTCGTCTTGTTGTGCTCGCAGCTGCAAATTGTCGAGGGCGATAGCGGCCTGACCGGCCAGCACGCGCGCGAGGTGCAAGCCATCTGCGCAGCACATATCGCCTACCACCAACGCCCCCACCAGAACACCAGACGAAACCAGCGGCAGCACGACCGTCGGACCGGTCGCCAGTCCCTGCAGTTCGACCGGCTGCCAGTCATGCAGCACACTGTCCACCGCTTGGTTCAGTCCTTCATCGGTCGGCCAGTCCAGATCGTGGCCGTTCTGGTCACGCCCAACGCGCCTGTCGATCACACCATCTGCCGCAGGTATGGCCAGGAACCCCGTCTGGGCCTCGCAACAGTCGAGCACCATATCAACGATACAGGTTGCCAGGTGGTTAATCGAATGGTGTCTGGCCATCTCCCGGCTGAAAGCAGCCAGTTTTTGCAGCATAGAAACGGTGTCCACGAGCTTCCCTATTGTATGCCAACTGCGCACCCTTAAATGCTAGTATCGCCAGAATTTGTGCAACGTGTCAAGCTGCGCGCGCTGTAGAGCCTGTGTGCAGCACAACAGGGGCCGGAACCTGGCCCCTGCTGCGGTTGCTCTGGAAAAATCTGTTTCGTGTCAGAACCCCAGATGAGTTAGAGAATCCTGGCTATCCCACTGTAATCAGTTCCACTCGCGCCTGCTGGATGATGCCCCGTGATGCTTGTTGACCCACTATATCCTCCCCCTCATACGAGAAACACGCGGGACCGGGTATTTTACATACATTTAAGGTGATTTTGGGGGTCTCCCTGAATACTGTGGGTAGAATTATAGTCAAAAACAGTCAAGGGGAAAATGATGAGTGAGTTGGTATCGGTTGGGAGTTTCTGCCCGAATGAAGCATGTGCGGACTATGGCGAAACAGGGGGTGGCAATATCATTCGCTACGGTAAAACGGAGGAAAAGGATATTCTGGAATGTCTCGCGTTGTTGGCGGAAGGCGTGCGTATCAGCAGTATCCATCGTGCCAAAGGGATCAAAGAGGATACCTCTCTCATTTCTACGCGAAGCGGCTTTACACGCCGAACAAATCGAAGCGATCCTGATGGATGATTACCAGATCAGCCAAGCCGAAATTGAGGGGCTGTGGACCTATGTCGGGCGCAAAGATGCCGAAAAAACCGAGTAGCACCGGATGAGCCAGGGGCATATTGGCGATGCACCGCCATTGAATCGGATACCCGCTTGCGCGTGGGACGCGGCATTGGGCAAACCGAAACCGAAGCCGCGATTGAGCTATGGCAGCAAGTAAAAGGGCGCAAGGCGCAGCGTCATGCCCCACCACCAGTATTGTCGGATGGATGGGGTGGTCATCGGGAAGCGCTCGTGCAAGGTTATGGTCGGGTGCCGGAATACCAGGGGCGTGGTCGTCCACCGACTATCAAACGACCACAGGCCGGTTGGCATTACGCGCAAATGGTCAAGCAACGTGATGACCAAGG
>JAADYV010000602.1 GCA_010092855.1 Chloroflexota bacterium
ATACTCGTCCGCCAGCCGGATGCCCTGGCGGGACGAGGTAATATCAATGCCGGGGTTGATGATGCGCATTACGTCCTGGTTTTCCGCTTCGCGGATGATGGCGTGGCGGTCCTTGTCATAGGCTTCGAAGTTCAGGTGGCAGTGCGTGTCAATCAGCGTCATGGTTTTCTCGCATGGGCGTGGTTTTTTAGGGGCGAGGCTTGCTCGCCCTCTTACGGATGAGTCCTGTCTGCGCTCAAAACTTCGGGGCGTTATGCCCGCTCGCCGGCCTGGAGAATCTTCAAATCGGCGTCGATCATCATGTGAATCAGTTCTTCGAACGACACCTGCGGTTCCCAGCCCAGTTGTTTGCCCGCTTTGGACGAATCGCCGACCAGCAGGTCCACTTCGGCGGGACGCATGAAGCGCGGGTCCTGCTTGACATAATCGTGCCAGTCCAGGCCCACATAATCGAACGCGACTTCGACCAGTTCCTGCACGGCGTGCGTCTGCCCGGTGGAGATGACGTAGTCGTCCGGCTCGTCCTGCTGCAACATCAGCCACATCGCGCGCACGTAATCCCCCGCAAAACCCCAGTCCCGGCGCGAATCCAGGTTGCCCAGCCGAATCTCGTCCGCCATACCGAGCTTGATCTTGGCCACGTTGTAGGTCACCTTGCGCGTGACAAACTCGATGCCCCGGCGCGGACTCTCGTGGTTGAACAGGATGCCGCTGGTGGCGTGCAAGTTGTAGCTTTCGCGGTAGTTGATCGTGATCCAGTGGCCGTACACCTTCGCCACACCGTAAGGGCTGCGCGGGTAAAAAGGCGTGGTTTCGCGCTGGGGCACTTCGCGCACCTTGCCGAACATTTCGCTGCTGGAAGCCTGGTAAAACCGGATTGCCGGATCAACGTGGCGGATCGCGTCCAGCAGCCGGGTGACGCCCAGGGCGGTCACGTCGCCGGTGAAGACTGGCTGGGTCCACGAGGTCTGGACGAAGCTCTGGGCCGCCAGGTTATACACTTCCTGCGGCTCGCACTGCTGCAAGGCGAGTTGCAGCGAGGTCTGGTCCAGCATGTCGCCTGGAATGAGCGTGATCTGGTCCTGAATGTGCTCGATACGGTTGAAGTTGACGGTACTGGTGCGCCGGACCAGGCCGAAGACCTCGTAACCCTGGCTGAGCAAAAACTCGGCCAGGTACGAACCGTCCTGCCCGGTGATTCCCGTAATCAATGCGCGCTTGGTCATGATGAAAAATTACTCCTGGTGAGATGACGGCGTGACGCCCATTCGGACACGCCAGTCGTTGAGAATATCCAATAAGGTTTGTTCAAAGGGGATGGTTGGCTGCCAGCCGGTGGCTTCGCGCAGCAGCGCGGCGTTACCCACCCGGCGCGGAATGTCGGAGGGGCGCATTCGGGCCGGGTCCTGGCGCACTTCGATCTCGACCGGGCTGTAGCCCAGCAGCGTATCCAGCAGGTACTGGATGCTGAAGGCGGTTCCGCTACACACGTTGTAGGCCGCGCCCGGTTCGCCGCGTTCCAGCAGCAGGCGATAGGCGCGCACCACGTCCCGCACGTCGGTGAAGTCGCGCTCGGCGGTCAGGTTGCCAACATACATCACCGGTTCCTGTCGTTCGGCTTCGATGGCCGCGATCTGGCTGGCGAAGTCGGCGGCGACAAAACCCCCGGCCTGGCTGGGCCCGATGTGGTTAAAGGGCCGGGCGCGGACGATGGCCATGCTGTGCGACAGGTAGTATTGCAGCGCCAGCATGTCCTGGGTGACTTTGCTGACGCTGTAGGGGCTGGCGGGCATAAACGGCGCATCCTCGCCCAGTGGATCGCTGGTGGGGTTGGCCCCGTAGATTTCGCCGGAACTGACAACCAGCAACCGGGCATCCAGTTCCAGGCCCAGCAGCGCCTGCAGCAGGTTGATCTGAGCCACGCTGTTGTTCTCCAGCGTATGCCAGGGGTCTTTGAAGGACTGGCCTACGTCCGCCAGCGCCGCCAGGTGAAACACCCAGTCCGGGCGTACAGTGTCCAGCACGGCGCGCACCTGGTCCGCCGCGCGCAGATCGACGTGATGCTGCGCGATGGGCCGCCCATCCAGGCGCGAATTCTGCCCCGGTGGAAGAAAAACAGCGGCAAACAGCTCATACTCCGGCTGCCCCGACAGGTGATCCACTAAATGCCCGCCGACGAAGCCGCCAGCGCCGGTAATTAGAATGCGCACGGGATTTTCTCCAATCGCGCCACCATCCGCCCAAACGGGTTTCATTATAGCGTGTGTAAAGATGGGGGCAAGGCTGAATGGTACCTCACGCACAACAGCGACCCGGTGCGGGGCCGCTGCTGTACGGTAGTGGTGCGAGAGCGGAAGCCGAAAACCGGGCCGCTTATTCGTCGGGCTCGCGGTCGATGTGCGGAATCACGCGCCAGGTGATGCCGGTCCCAGTGGTGTCGGGCAGCAGCAATATTTCGTAGCTGGTGCCGGGATTGAACGTCTGGTTGGGGGCAGTATACACCGTGACTGCTTCGTTCACGATATCGCCTTCATCGCCGAACGGGTCTTGCTTGGTGATGCCGGTTGCTACCGTGATCGTGTAGCTGCCGGGGGCGATGTTTTGCGGTTCGGTGGGCCGCCCGTAGCTGGCGGTTGGCGCAAAGGAACGTTCGCCAAACTGCAGGTCCGGATCGGTGGTGGAGGGGGCCGGAGTAGGCGTGCCGGGACCGATGGTTTCGGCCTCCGGTCCGCTGTAGAGCAGTTCCAGGTCGGGTCGGGCAATGGGGTCCGTTTGTCCCGCCACGGTCAGGTTGGGCACTGCGTTAAAGACCCGCACCTGGGCCCGTGGTTCGGTGACAAGGTCGGCATCCGGATCGGGAACCGGGTCTGGTGACGTTTCGTAGTACACTCCAGACTCATCGGCATATACAAACACCGTGAGCCGTTCGACTGTGTCTTCGCTCAGTTCACCCCGTTCCAGGACATCACCGGAGGCGCTGTCGATGATCTCAAACTCGGTCGGCTCGATACTGATCGTTTCGTAGTCGGATGTGATCGTGCCAGCCG
>JAADYV010000113.1 GCA_010092855.1 Chloroflexota bacterium
CATCCACATTATGGCTACCATCGGCCTGGGCACGATCCGGCAGTTGGACAACCAGCTTCATCAGGCAATCGAAACCTTCCAGCGTGTGTTGCAACTGGCCGGTGATCCGCCGCTGCTGGTGGCCTGTGCCCCCCATCTCGGGCTGGCCAGCGTTTTTTATGAATGGAACGACCTCGATGCGGCCCAGTATCACGCGCAGCAGAGCGCCCAACTGGCGCGCCCAATTGATACCACGGACCGGTATGTGGCCAGCCAGGTCTTTTTGGCGCGCCTGAAGCTGGCCCAGGGCGACACGGCTAGCGCAGCGTCCATTTTGAGCGAAGCCGAGTTGTCCGCGCGCCAGCACAACTTCGTGTTGCAGGTGCCAGAGATAGCCGCCGCCCAGGTCCTCACTGCCTTGCACCAGGGCAACCTGTCTGCTGCCGCTCATCTCGCTCAGACCCACGACATCCCTCTCAGCCAGGCCCGCGTGCACCTGGCCCTCGGTGACCCGGTCGCGGCGCTGGCCGTGCTCGAATCCTGGCGCGGCGAGATCGAGGCCAGGGGGTGGGCGGACGAACGGCTTAAGGCGATGGTGCTGGAGGCGGTCACGCTCCATGCGCACGGTGAAACAGACATGGCCCTGCACGTTCTGGAAGAAGCGCTGGCGCTGGCGGCACCGGGTGGCTTCATACGTCTCTTTGTGGATGAAGGCGAGCCGATGGCGCACCTGCTCGCTGTCGCCGCTGTGCAAGGGATGATGCCAGACTATGTTGATCAGTTGCTGGCGGCGTGCAAAGCGCAGCAGCGACGGCGCGCAAGCCATTCTACGCTGCTGGCTGGCCCATTGTTAGCCGAGCCGCTTAGCCAGCGCGAGCTTGAGGTGCTGCAACTCGTTGCCCAGGGACTCTCGAACCATGAAATTGGCGAGCGGCTGTATCTTGCCTTGAGCACGGTCAAAGGCCACAACCGGAACATCTACGGCAAGCTACAGGTCCAGCGGCGTACCGAAGCGGTGGCCCGTGCGCGCGAGTTGGGGCTGGTATAGGCTCGCTCGACATTCAACGCTCTGGCGCATTCCGGTGTCGTCGGAGAATACCCGATGGGTACAGGCGTGTTGCGCTGGCGATACGCCTGTGTGGTGTTTCCTGTCATTGACGTGCTCTCGGCGGTTATTGCGTGTTCACCGGCGTATGATGTGAATCCAAAGTCCTCCCCACAACAATACCCCCAAACGATACTTTAGTATCTTCACACCCATCCCCCCGGCCACTATGCTACAGGTACATTGCGAACGTGGCACAGGCTGTGCTAACCAGCCACAACAGGACCAGCATGATGACCAACACACACGCTTCCCAAACTGATCCAGGCCAGCCCATCGTCTACCAAATCCGGATCGAGGGGCAGTTGGGGTGTCAATGGTCAGACTGGTTTGAAGGCCTGGCCATTACGCTGGATGACAACGGCAATACCGTCTTGACCGGCCCGGTGGCAGACCAGGCGGCGCTGCATGGCCTCCTCAAGAAGGTGCGCGACCTGGGGATGCCGCTGTTAGCCGTCAACCGTATCGAACCCGGTCCCGCAGATCGGCCAGATATGAAATAGCCGAGCGATACACAGCGGAGAGATAAAGTGAAAAACTTGCAGAAGATGGGCGGTGTTGCTGCATTGTACCTGGCAACAGCATACGTGATCGGGATTGTGATGTTCCTGTTTGTGTTGGACTATATGAGTGTTGACGGGCCTGACGAGAAGGTAGGGTTTCTCGTGGACAACAAGGAACTCATATACATCACGAATCTGGTTCTGTATGTGGTGTTCGGTGGCTTCCTGATTGTCCTGGCGCTGGCGCTCTACGAACGGTTGAAAACCGGTGCACCCGCGCTCATGCAGATGGCGACCATTGTGGGGATTATCTGGGCCGCCGCCGTTATCGCGAGTGGCATGATTGCCAACACTGGGATTGCTCCCGTCGTTGATCTCTATGACGACGATCCAGCTCAAGCTGCAACCGCCTGGTTAGGGATTGATGCAGTAGCGAATGGATTAGGCGGCGGCGGCGGTGAGTTCCTGGGCGGTTTATGGACTCTCCTGGTTAGTTGGGCCGCTTTGCGAACGAACATGTTTTCCAAAGCCCTGAATTATCTTGGCCTGACTGTTGGTGTCGTGGGCCTCGTCTCGACTATTCCCGGTCTCGCGGACCTGGGAGGGCTTTTTGGGATAAGCCAGATCGTATGGTTTGTCTGGGTAGGCAGCATCTTGTTACGCAGTAGTTCTCAGGCGACGGCGGTAAACCCCGCCTGATAGACCGGATCGATATGTCGGGTGGCAGCCAGGAAATCGCCGCCGCGTCATTTATCGTCTGGGATGCGCGGACGTGGGCTAACGCTAAGCGGTTGGCATGTTCGCCTGAAATAGGTGTGTGATGTTCGAGCGGTCGAGCAACGTGAATGTGGAGGAAGACTCATGCAAGCGATTGTCTACACCGAATATGGTTCGCCGGACGTATTTCGGCTCGTCGAGGTGGAGCAACCTGTTCCGCAGGCCGGTGAAGTCCTCGTGGAGATTCACGCAGTTGCCACCAATGCCGTTGACTGGCGCTATCTGCGCTGTGTGCCAGCCTTTGTCCGCATTGACGCCGGGTTGCGCCGGCCCAAAAACACGATCCTCGGCGCGGACATTGCGGGGCGCGTGGCAGCAGTGGGCAGCGACGTCCAGCAGTTTCAGCCGGGTGATGCCGTCTTCGGAGAGATATCCATGTGTGGGTTTGGCGGTTTTGCCGAGTATGCTGCGGTGCCCGAAAGCGTGCTGGTGAAAAAACCGGCCAAGGTATCGTTTGAGGAAGCTGCCGCCGTCCCAACGGTGGGGTTCACTGCGTTGCAGGGCCTGCGCGATTTCGGAAAGATGCAGCCAGGGCAGACAGTCTTGATCAATGGTGCGTCGGGCGGGGTGGGCACGTTTGCGGTGCAGCTTGCCAAAGCGTTTGGCGCGGAAGTCACCGGCGTGTGCAGCACGCGCAATCTGGAGTTGGTGCGCTCGATTGGGGCCGACCATGTCATCGATTATACGCAAGAAGACTTCAGCCGCAGCGGGCAGCATTATGACCTGATTTTTGATGTCGTGGCGGATCGCCCGGTGTCGGACTTCAAGCGCGTCTTAAGGCCCGGCGGGCGTTGTGTTGTGGCCGGATTTACCACCACAGCCCACATGGTATTCCAGGTAGTCTTGCACGGAGCGTGGATATCGCTGACCGGGAGCAAGAAAATCGGCACGATGGGGTCTGCCAAGCCGAACCACGACGACCTGGTTTTCATCGCCGAGCTGCTGGAGACCGGCAAGGTGGTGCCCGTCATCGACCGGCAGTACTCACTCAGCGAAACGGCGGAAGCGATCCGTTACCTGGAAGCGGGACACGCGCGCGGAAAAGTCATCATCACGGTAGAACAAAATAGCCATACCTAACACAACGATAGCTTACCCAGTGCTGCACCTGCCACCCGTTGTTCATCCGGCAGGTGCAAGCCACTTCACTTCTACGTGCAGCTAGCACATACAGTCCGTTATCGCTATCCGGCGCTGATACATTCCGGGTACTGGCGTAGTGTTGTATAGGACAGGATCATGTTCAAAACACGGAGTAAAAAGGTCTTTCGGGAAATCCTGGCGCGCAGGGGACGGTCTTTGTTGGTGATTCTGAGCATCATGATCGGTGTGTTTGGCGTCGCCACCATGACCAGCATCACCGACCTGCTCAACCGCCAGCTTGAAGAGGACATCAAGGACGAACAGATTTCGCATACCAAAGTCTACGTCAACGCTGGGGGAGAAGACGTCATTGGCCTGGCGGAGAATCGCGCCTACCTGGATACGCTCGCAGCGCTGCCGGGCGTGGTCGATGTCGAAGGACAGGCCGTCTACCCGGTGTCATGGCACCAGAATGGCGCAATCGAAGACGCGGTGCTGATCGCATTCAGCGAGCCGTTCGGCGAGGGCAACCTGGAAACCATATCGCGCGTCATCGATGGCGACTATCCAGAGGCGGGCCAGATTGCAGTCGAGCCGCGTTTCGCCGAGGCTTACGATCTGGACATCGGCGATACACTGCACTTCCCCAACACCGGCGACCAGGAATGGGAAATTACTGGCATCCTGCTCCACCCTTACTACACCGAGTTTCCCGCCGTCCAGACCACCGTGCTGGTCGAACAGCAGGTCTTCGCTAACTATGAGGATGCCAGCCGCATTGCAGGGTTCACCGGTCTGTCATCCATCCACGTCCGCTATGGGAACACATCCCAATCGCACGACGGCATGGGCGACCTGATAGCGGCGATCAGCAGCGAGACACCCTACATCCCGTACTACACCTACCAGGATGATCCAGAAAACGACTTCGTATCAAGCATCCTGGCCGAGCTGACCGGCGCGATGGATGCGTTGGGCATCATTGCGATGGTCGTCTCTGGCTTTCTGGTGACCAACGTGATGAACATCGCCATCATGGAGCAGCGTCGCCAGATCGGGGCTATGAAAACGCTGGGGGCAACCTACCGCGATATTGTTCTGATCTACGTGGGCATGGCGCTGGTCTATGGCGTCATCGGGACGGCGCTGGGGCTGGCGCTGGCCGCCCCTGTCGCCGCCAACGCCGCCCGCCCGGTGGCGTCGTGGGTGTCAGCCTACATCGAGGGCTACAAACTGTCGCCGGTGGGCTTGAGCATCGGGGCCGTGATGGGTCTGCTGGTGCCGGTGCTGGCCGCGCTGATTCCCGTGTGGCGGGCGTCGCGCGTTTCTATCCTGGATGCGCTGACAGACCTGGGCATTTCGTCGGACTGGGGCAAGTCTCGCCTGGCGCGCGGCATTGGGCGCTTGCCGCTGCCGAGTATGGTACGCCAGGCCATTAGCAATATCTGGCAGAAAAAGGGCCGCCTGTCATTGACTACCCTGACGCTGACTGCCGCTGTGGGCGCTTTCATGGGAGCCACCGCTGTCGGGAGAACGTTGGAGGGCTTTGTCGATGACATGGTTGGCATTCACGACTATCACATTCGCGTCACTCCCAAGCATTCCCGTGATTATGACCGGTTGGTGGAACTGGTCAGCGAAGACATAGCCGGGGTGGACGCCGTCTATCCGGGCCTGGACGCCCTGGTTAGCGTGCCCGGTTTTGTCAGCGAAACACCTTTGAAAGAAGGCAGTGACCAGGTCGCCGTTTCTGGTTTCGACTCCACCACACCTACCTTTGATTTCAATCTCATCGACGGCGATGGCTGGCGTGACGATGCTGCAGGCCAGGGGATCATTGTCTCGCGTCCGCTGGCCACTGCCATGGATAAACAGGCGGGCGACACGCTGACATTTATCCTGAACGGCCAGGAACATAACTACGAGATCGTCGGCGTGGATGCCTACATCTTCGAAGGCATCTTCATGGATTGGAATGAACTGGCGCGCATCGCCGGAGAAACGAACGCGGTTGGCGACCCGGAGGTGACCACCGCATACATCGTGCTGGCAGACGATCCCTCGATTGAGGTCGTTGACGACAAGATCGACGAGATCACGGCCCTGTTGAGCGCCAATGACGTCCAGGGCACCTACTTCAACCAGCCCAAAGCTGCCGAGATGCAGGCAGAGCAGGCGGCGGTGTTGGGGATCATTTTTCAGTTGATGTCGCTGGTGATGGCTGCGGTGGGCGCAGTCGGGCTGATGGCGGCGCTGTCGATGGCGGTCTTCGAGCGCCAGAAGGAAATCGGCGTGATGCGCTCGGTAGGAGCCAGTTCGCGCGCGGTAATGGGCCTGTTTATGCTGGAAGGGATGCTCGTGGGCGCGCTGGCGTGGGTGGTGGCGATTCCCGTCAGCATGGGGTTGGGTGCAGGCCTGCTGAGTTTGCTGCCAGGAGATGGCTGGAGTCTGGACTATCCGCCCCAACTGGGCGTCGTGGGGCTGGCGGGCGTGCTGATGGTGGTGAGCCTGGCGAGCCTGGGGCCGTCGCTGATGGCCTCGCGCAAGACGGTGGCCAATATCCTGCGTTACCAGTGAGCGATCCCGCGCCACACGGGGTACCGAGTAACCGAAAGGTCAGGGCTGGCGACCGCTGCACAAACACGCGCTTCTGCCAGCCCTCATGGGTTAGCGTGGATTATCGTCTTCCAGGATGCTGAGGTTGGGGGCACGGGAGCGCTGGTGGCGGGCATGTTGCGTGTGGGCAGCGCCGATAAGGTTAGCGAGACCGCGGGCTGTGTGTTTTTTGATTCGCCCAAGCGCCTATGCTATGCTTGAAACCGTAGTGTTACCTGGCTAGCACTACTGACGAAGGGGGATTCCCTTCGTCTTAAATCCTCTTGTAGACAGCGCGTTTTAACTTGATAAGGGACAATACTATACCCATGTTCAACAAAAAGCTACGGCTCCTGTTAACCACGATTCATGCGTATGGATTCCGGGCGTTGATTGTACTATCGACTTTTGCGCTCAACGCTGCTGTTGTCTCGCCAGTGGCGGTTGGTGCAGCCACGGGACCGGTAGACCTGGAACCGGTGTGGGTGCGCGTCGGGGATTCGGCGGGCGAAATTGATCAGGAAAACGACACGGCGTCGATTGAGGCTGCCGAGTTTTCGCCCGATGGAAACATGATTATCTCTGGCGCAAAGGAAGCGAATGACCTGGTGTTGTGGGACGTGGTCACCGGCGACGAAATATGGCGGCAGGCCCACCAGGCCGAAATCGAATCGTTGAGCTTTTCCCCCGATGGCAACTATATCGCCAGCGGCGGCGAGGACAACCTGGTCAGAGTCTGGCGCGTTAGCGATGGCGAGCAGGTAGCCACGCTGGAACACACGGCCAGCATTGAGGGGATGCGCTTCAGCCATTCCGGGGCGATCCTGGCCACTGGTGACGAGAGCGGGCGCGTCAACCTGTGGGATACCTCTAGTGTGGACCCCACCGCATGGACGCTGGCCAGTTACGCCGGGCACGGAGATGATGTCAATTCCGTCGATTTCACCACCGACGACGAATATCTGGTTTCGGGCGGGCGCAATAATCTCATCCGTATCTGGCGCATAACCGGCAGCGGCCCGGAATTACGGTTGGAGCGCGTCCGCCATATCACCGGGCATGGCAATTCGGTCAAGTCGGTGCGCATTTCACCCGACAATCGCCTCATTGCGTCGGCAGCAGCCAACGGGGACGATACCGGCGACTGTTCAGTGCGAGTATGGGACTTCGAAACCGGCGAACAACTCCAACAGTTTGATAATGTCAAGGGCATGGAAGCGGTCGAGTGGACGCCCGATGGCCAGTATCTCCTCACCGGCGGACGAGAAGGCAAGGGGGATACTGGGATCGGCAACATCCGCATCTATGCCGTTCCGTCCGATCCGACAGAACCCTTCACACTGGTCCACATGGAGCCGGTGTTCCGCCAGGAATATCTCCACTTCAACAGCGCCGGTACCCAACTGGTCAGTTCGCATGAAGATGGCACTGTCCGGCTGTGGAACTTTGTCCCAAGCCCTGCGGGGGCGACCGGGGACTGACCACACCGCGCGATCCCTGACTGCCCCCGCCTGGTCCGCATGACCGGAAGTAGGGGGCAGTTGCGAACCGGGTTTTTTGGGGAAAACCACCCGACGCCAGCGAATCTGGCCTTGACCGCCGGGTTTTTACGGCGTGCCATCTTCGGCTGGCACATTGACATAGCTAGCGTAGTCCGCCACCATCGCTTCCAGTTGGGCTAACGACGGGACAGCCTGCGCGCCAGGAGCAGTGGTCGACAGGCCACCGGTGACGTTGGCATAGCGCAAGCAATCTTCCAGCGCCGCGCCGCGCAGGTAGCCAAACATAAACCCGGCGTTGAAACAATCCCCCGCGCCCGTCGTGTCATGCACGGTGACCTTGATCCCCGGCACGTGCTCCACGTCGTCGCCGTGCTGCGCCAGCGCCCCGCGCTTTCCGCATTTGACGATCACCAGGGGCACGATTTCCGCCAGGCGCGCCATTGCCCGCTCGACTGACACTTCGCCAGTCAACGCACAGGCTTCGCTGTCATTCGGCACAAAGACATCGACTTTGCCCAGTGCGTCGGCTACGCCCGGCGATTCCAGCGTGTATTGGGGGTCCTGGCAGTCCAGGACGAGGGTGAAGTCGCGCCGGTTCGGCAGCCGGTGCAGCGATTCGACCTGGTTCCACAAGTGCAGGCCGTGCAGCAGCACACAGCGCGGCTGGGCCGCAACCACCACGTCCAGCGGGATCGTTTCGTCCAACTCGTCGATATAGCTCACAAAACCCCGGTCATCCGCAAACGAAAACGACGCCGCCACACGCCGCACCGGACGGTCGTGGCGTTGGAACAACTGCGTGTCGATCCCTTCCCCGGCAGCAGCGTCTTCGATGAACCGGCTGAACAAGTCGGTGCCCACGTGTCCCATCCAGCCGACCTGCATTTGCAGGCGATGCAGCGCCAGCACGATATAGTACGAGCCACCGGGCACGATGGCAAAACCCTGGCTGAAAATATCGCGTCCGAGTTGGGGCACTTCGGGCAGCCCGGTGAATACCATGTCACAGAAATACGACCCTGCGACCAGCACGTCATAGTGTCGAGTCATCTTGCGCGCTTACCCCTTGTGATCTAGTGCCAGTCGCCCACGTAGGGCGCGTGGGCCTGCAAGTATTCATCCACCAGCGTTCGCGCCCGCGAGTAGGACATTACCAGGGGGTGCGCCATCAAGGCCATGACGGCAGTATCACGGCTGTGGGTGCGGATGGCCTCCACCGTCAGGCGCTCATAGTGCTTGACCGTGCGCATGAGCAGTTCCTGGCTTTCCGGCACTGCGCCAACCGGCAGCGGGTGAATGCCGTGCCGGTCTACGATGCAGCTCACTTCGACCACATCATCGGGCCGCATACACGCAATCGCGCCCGCGTTCGGCACGTTCAGGGCAATATGCACCGGCTCCTGCGACTCGAACGCCTCAATGATGTCCAGCGCGACCCCGGCGTAGCCTTCGCCCTCGTCACCGATATCCACGCTGCCATAGTCCTGTTCATCAGCCCTTTCCATATCCAGCGCGTCCGTGCGGGCATAGTGCATATACGTGGCAGAGCGGCGGGCGTTTGCGGCGTGGTATATCTTCAGCGCCCGTTCCGGCTCCTGGTCGATGTCTATCGCCGCCAGGTCCGCGAGCAGTTTGGCGTTGATGGCCACGATCTCCTCGCCACGTGTGCGTTCGTCGTGCTGGATGGAGGCCACCGCGCGCTCGGCATAATAATAGTAGAACAGGTACTCGTTCAGCCACTCGCCAAACGCCCGGACCAGTGCCGGTTCAAAGACGCGCAGTTCAGTTGCGTTAATGAATGCATCGCTTTGCAGCAGTTTCGGCAGCACATTGTCCCCGTTGATCCAGGCTCGGCGCGCCCACGACAGGTGATTCAGCCCATAGACCTCGGTTCGCACTGCGCTCATGGGCACCTGCATCCAGGTTGCGACGGCGTGCTGTGCGAGGTTAGCCCCGTCGCAAATGCCAACAGCACGCTCAAACCCGGCGTCGTGTAGGGCTTGCGCCACCAGCCCGGCGGGATTGGTGAAGTTAAACATCCACGCACCGGGCGCGAGTTCATCGATCAGGCGGGCGTATTCCAGAATCGCGGGAATGCTGCGCAGCGCCATCGCAAACCCGCCGGGCCCGGTTGTTTCCTGGCCGAGTACGCCGTGCCGCAGCGCCACCCGTTCGTCCAACACGCGCCCTTCGTCGCCCCCCACGCGGATCGAAGTCACTACGTAGTCCGCGCCGGAGATCGCTGTGCGGGGATCGGTGGTGATCGTAATGCGCACGTCGCTGCCCATACGCCTGGCGATGACCTGGCATAGCTGCCCGATAATGGCCAGTTTGGGCGCGTCGATGTCCATCAGGCACAGTTCGTCGAGATGAATCTGGTCCGCGCGTTTGAGAGTGGACAGAGCGAATAGCGGTGCGCGAACGCCCCCGCCGCCAATCAGCGTGAGTTTCATAGAAGGGTTTCCTTTGGTATGCATAAATGCGTTTGCGTCTGAGCAAAAAACACCAGTCACTGGACCCGACTGATCCGGCTGGCTTCTGTCGGTAGAGCTGCGCCGAGTACCATACGGATTCAACCTAACCGTGCAAAGTGCCGGACGTGATGCCGCGCACAAACTGGCGTTGGAAAATAACGTATACGACCACTGTCGGCAACAGCACGATCATCG
Source organism: Chloroflexota bacterium (assembly GCA_010092855.1). GTDB lineage: Bacteria > Chloroflexota > Anaerolineae > Aggregatilineales > Aggregatilineaceae > TC-15. Next base: position 10,214 of record JAADYV010000113.1, read on the forward strand.
ACCCAGCCGCCGTCAGCGG
>JAADYV010000603.1 GCA_010092855.1 Chloroflexota bacterium
AAACGAAGACCTGCTGCGGGTCAGCCGAGAATGTCCCCAACATATTCAGCCCGATTACGCTGGTCAACACGCCCGCTGCCAATCCGCGCAGAGGAATCGTGCGCAGGCGTTGCTGTGCAATCACTCGGCACAGCACGCCCACCCCCACCGGCAAGACGGAGTGGATCATGAGGACGTAACGCCCGGTGGCGTCAAAGCCGAATTCGTTGAGCGCGTGGTTACCATACCCGCTGGCCACGTAGATGATGGGCAACAGCAGCACGAACAAAGCCACCAACAACCGCGCCGAGTTGGGATTATCGCTGGTAATCGTGCGCCAACCGGCCACCACCAGCGTGATCAGGCCCCCTTCGTACATAATCTGCAACCACCAGGTCGCGGGCCAGCTTAGCAGCCGCCAGTCGGGATCACCGCTGACCAATCGCGGCGACAGGTCATAGTTCAGGTGATCGATCACCGCCCTGGCATTGCCCCACGTATTGCCCTGGTCGCTGAACAGGTAGCGAAACGTAGCGAAGTCGTGACCCAGGTTGTAAACCCAGAAGGGCAGGCTGCCCAGCGCAAACAACCCCACCAGCGCCCACCACCAACGGCGCAGCACCATCCGACCCCGCCAACTCATAACGATCAGCACCGGCAGCGCGTAAAACGCCACCAACCACGACACCCAAAACGCCACACCACCAACAAACCCCAATGCCAGCACGGCGCGCAGCCGGATCGTGTTTTCGTGAACAGGATCAAGCGCATACCCGGCGCTGATCAGCAGCAGATTGCCCAGTACCAGTGTCTCGGCTGTTGCGCCCCAGGTCTTCATGCCGGTCACCAGCAGGTAGGTGGGCGCAAAGGCGGCCAACAGCGCACTGATGAGGCCCACCTGCGGTCCAAACGCCCGCCAACCCAACCAGCCGGTCGTCAGGATATACCCACCCGACAGCAGCCAGGGCACCAGTTTGAGGGTGACGGCATTGGCCCCTAGTACGGTGAACAGCGGGGCAATCAGGTACGATTCGAGGGCGGCTAGATAGGGTTGGCCGGGATGAAACACGGGGCGCTCGCCCTGCGTGATGTGCAGCGCCTGCAAACCGGCCATGGCTTCATCGTAGTCGTAGCGCCAATCCGCGCGTTCCAGCAGAGCCAGACGCCACAGCAGGCCAGCAACCGCCAACAGCACGATCAACCGGGCCAGAGTCAGCCACTTGTTAAGCAGGCTCATTCCTCTGCCGGAGCATCTACCACTGTAAACGATTCACGATTTCTCGGAATCGTGCTGTCTGCGCCAACATACAGGCGAATCTCATACTCACCGGGGGCCAGGTCGCTGCTGTCGAAGAAAAAATACATATCGCCCTCATCTCCCAACGCCCACACATCATCCCGGTCAGCGAGCAACTTCCCGGTCTCCTGGTCAGCCACTTCGTAGCGCCACCACACCCCATCGGTCATATTCCGGAAGTCCACAAATACAAAGATACGCTCCGTCTGGGTATCAAAGGTGGTGCGAGGTTCGACGGGGGTGTAATTGTCAGTATCCGCTTGCTGAAGTTGGCTGTCCAGCGCTGAAATGGTCATCAGCGCATCAGAGCGTGGGGTTACGCTGGCGACCAACGGCGTCGCAGCGAACTGGGGCGTAAAGGTGGGGAAGGGCGTGACACTGGGCGTGCTGCCCGGCGTAACGGTCACGATCACGGGTGTCGGCGAAAACTGGTCTGGCGTGCGATCGGGCGTCCGCTCCGGCACGTCGTCAGCGCCCTCGTCAGGGGTAACGGGGATTTGTGACGGTGGCAGAATCCGACTGGCCATTGGTGTGCGCATTGTCGTAGGCGGGAGTGCTGGCGACGGGGCCTCGGTCGTGAGGGATTCGGTAGGCACAAGCGCAACATCCGACGCAGTGGGCAAGGCAACAGTGGGAGTCGGTGTCACCATCGTTTCCGTCACGCCTGATGATGGAGCTATAGCAGATACAGCAGGTGTCTGTGATGCGGAAGCTGAATCCTCTTCCTCAGCGGGCGGCACGGTACTCGCCAGACCATCTGGATTCTCTGCCGGCGTATCCGACACGTTGTTCGGGGCAGGATTGTCTTCAGAAACCGTACCGGGATCAGGTGTGACCAGGGCATCGCCACCAACCGGTGCCGTTGGTTCCACTGCCACAGACGGAGTCATCGCCCCATCGGAACTGACAACGGCTGTCGTCGTCGTGCTGTCATCCCCCTCCGCCAGATCGAACCACATTACACCAAATGATGCCGCGCAGGATAGCGTGCCTAGACCAAACATAACAAACGAAACCAGGAAAAACCGCCAGCCGCGCTGTCCTGCTTCGCGCCGCCGCCGCCAAAAAACGTCTTTCCGGCTGCGACGAAACTGGCGCACCGAGGCAAAGAAGAACAGCAGTGCCAGGGCAAAAACCGCAGCGGCAATCGTTAACAAAATGTCTTGAGTGGATGTCGGCATGAACGCTTACCTGCTAAACCAAAACCGTGCGCATTATACCACACCCCGAATCCGGCCTGACAAACACAACCGGATTTTCTTGAACTACCCTTGCCAAATCGTATATGCTTCCGTATAATGATTGCACTTCGGGTCGTTAGCTCAGTTGGCTAGAGCGCGTCGTTGACATCGACGAGGTCACAAGTTCAAGTCTTGTACGACCCACTACTCCAGTGGCCACACCAT
>JAADYV010000114.1 GCA_010092855.1 Chloroflexota bacterium
CTTCACTACCGTAGACAACGTTTTCTTCCGCACCGGGTACCGCGTCGTCCATGCCTGGTTGATCCGCGCTGCCAGGTGGCGGATCGGTGGGTACGGATGGGCCGGTATCCGGGTTCGGCTGTTCTGGGTTCAAATCAGACTCGGGCGTCTGGTCAGGATCGGGGTTCTGGTTGGGGGGTCCATAGGGCATAGCAGGTTCTCCTCGCCGTTCGTGACACTTGGATGTATTCTGATCCCCTATACGCGCCAGCCAGGGAGGAGTTGCAGCGCCCTCCCCCCCGGCAGCGAACACAAACACCCGATGTCTAACGCTCGACTGTTACGCGCCCGATGGCAGCGGCTGCTCGACGGCACGACGGTTGGCCCACCAGTTCACGGCAACCAGCACCCCCACCCAGTAGCCCAGGTAAGCGACCACTTCCAGCAGCGAGGGATTGTCGTTATAGCCGACCAGCACGCGCAGTGTCGCGCCCAGCGTGGTTTCGTCGCTGGCGATGGACTTGATGTCCCAGACGTGCTCGATGAACACCGGCAGCCAGCCCGCTTCCTGGAATTCGTGGATACCGTGCGCAAACAACCCCGCCGCAAAGACCAGCAGCAGCACGCTCGTCACGTCGAAGAAGCGACGCACATTGAGGCGCGCCGCGCCGGTATACAGCAGCCAGCCGATGACGACGGCGGCAGTGAGTCCGATCAGGCCCCCGGTGACAGTCTCCAACTCGCTGCTGACGAAGCTGGCGGCAGTCAGGAACAGCGCCGTTTCGACGCCTTCGCGGAACACGGCCAGGAACGCCAGCCCAAACAGCGCCCAGTTGTGGCGCTGGCGCACCGCGACCTGGATGTCGGCGTGCAGTGCGGGCTTGATGTGACGCGCCTGGGCGCGCATCCAGAAGATCATCCACGTCAGCACGACGACGGCCAGCAGCATGGCAAACCCTTCGAACAGGTATTCCGTCGTGCCCTCAAAGCTCTGGTTAAGCAGGTGCAGGCCCACCGCCAGCACGATACTCAGCGCAACGGCCACGCTCACGGCGGCCCATACCCAGCGGCGGCGATCCGCGTGCCCAATCTGGTGCAGGTAGCCCAGAATGATGCCAACCACCAGCGCGGCCTCCAGGCCCTCGCGGAATGTCAGGAGCAGCGATGCAAGCATAAATGTATCCTCCTAAATGATTTTGTTTTATTGAGAACCATTCTCAATAAGAGGGGCCATTGTAACAAGTTGATTGCAGGCGTCAAATTTAACATGATAAATATCATAAAAAAAACAGTTAGATATCATGCCCAATAATTCGCTGGCAGATCGTGCAGCCACCAGCGTATAACCTTCTGACACCTGGCGTTGGCTGCTCCGGCCTGGCTTTCTGGTAGCACGAGGCACAGCGGCCAGCCCTGCTGATGTGGAAAAAACAAGAAAGGCTGGTTTATGTCGCTGTTGAAGCTCCCGATGAATAGTAAAACTTTTCGCCACCTGGTCTCGTTAGGGCTGGTAGTGGTGGTGGTGGTACTCGCCATCGTGCCCACCGTCCAGGCCCAGAGCCAATTCCTGTTCCAGATCATCCCACCGGACGGCCCCTACCCCGTTGGCCGGATGCAGTACCTCTGGGTGGATGAGACGCGCCCAGAAGTGCACACCATCGACGACGAAACCGACCAGCGTGAGCTGCTGGTCGAAGTGTGGTATCCTGCCGCCCCGGCAGAAGACGCTATGTTCGGCCCCTACATGGAACCGGAGATGGCCGACCTGTTCAGTGTGATGTACGGCTTGCCCGAGGGCAGCGTGGACCTGATCGCGTCCAACGCCTTCCCCGATGCGCCGTTGGCTGACGCGCTGGAGCAGTACCCGGTGCTGGTGCTGTCCCCCGGTTTTAGCGCCGCCCCGCGCCAGTATTCGGTCCTGATCGAAGAAATGGCCAGCTATGGGTACGTGGTGTTTGCCGTTTCGCACCCCTACGTGACAACCATGACAGTGTTCCCCGATGGCCGCGTGATCGAGCTGATCAACTACAACCGCATGGCGACGTTGTGGGCCCCGCGCGACGTGTATGACGCGGAGTTCACGGACGTGTGGGTGCCGGACGTGATGTTTGTGCTGGACCAGATCACGGCTCTCAACGCGGACGACCCCGATGGCATTTTCACCGGGCGGCTGCTGGCGGACCGGGTTGGGTTAATGGGTCATTCGCAGGGCGCGCGCACCATCTCTGAAGCGTGCTTCCTGGATGCGCGCTGTGCGGCGGCGGTGAACATGGACGGCGGGCACTCGGTATCGGTTGACCTCGGCTTCGATAAGCCTTTCATGCAGATCACGGCAGACAACGGCATCACACAGTTCATCAATGCTTATGAATACAGCATGGAAGGGCTCGGCCAGGATTACTACGTGATCATGATCCCCGACACGCACCACAACAGCTTCCTGGACGAACCGTACTGGCTGCCGCTGTTCTACGAAGACCTGCGCTACCAGACCGACACCCTGGTCAGCCAGTATGCGCTGCTGGACTACCGGCTGTATATACGCAGCTTTTTCGACAGATACGTGTTGGAGCAGGAAGTGCCGCTGCTGGATGGCCCATCCGAAGACAACCCGGAGGTCTTCTTCCTGAAGCCGGACGCGCCGGTTAACCCGCCGACTGCGGGGGCAGTACCGCGCGTGGCGGTCACGGGTTCGGAAGCCAACCGGGGCGAAATCGAGATTGGCACAGCGGACGTGTGGACCTACGCGGGGCAGGCCGGGGAAGTGCTCGACATCATGCTGCTGGCCGATAACCCCGCCGGGCAGACCACGACTGAACAGCGCCAGGAACTGGGTCTGCTGGATACGGTGCTGGTGGTGCGCGCACCAGACGGCAGCTTGCTGGCCAGCAACGACGATGATCGCCTGTCCACCAACTCGTTGATCGACGGGCTGGAACTGCCCACCGATGGCGAGTATGTGATCGAAGTGCGTTCCTACGACAACCTCAACGCGGGCTGGTATACGCTCCTCGTCGATACCGACCGCGTTTCCGAATAACAGGTATAGGGACATGCAATTGCCCCCCTTCCCTGTAGCCCCCCTTCGTCTCGTCCCGAAGGGGGGTTTTTCTTGCCGGGCGGGGGGAAGCGCAAGCGGGACTATGCCCGGTGCAGATAGCTCAGGAAATCCTGTTCGACGGTGGGCGCGCCGAACTGGGTATGCAACATGGCCATGATCTGGGCGCGATGATCGGTGCTGTGGTTGGCAACCTGGACCAGCGCTTCCCTGACCATGATAGGCCGCTCATCGGGGTCCCAAAACGACGGCTTGACCGGGCGCTGGAGTTCTTCCGACGTGAGCGCGTCGATATAGGCGCGCACTTCACGCTCAACGGCATCCCACCGGGC
>JAADYV010000115.1 GCA_010092855.1 Chloroflexota bacterium
CATCATCATCGCTGCCACAGGCGGCTAGTGTGGCGATCAAGAGAACGAGCAGGGCCAGCTTGAGTATGGTCTTGAGCATCATTCCTCCACAATAAGTGATGTGTTACAAAATACCCCTCTCCCATCGACCCGCCGCCATTATAGGACAGCTTTCAGGCACAGGCAAATCCGGAAAACAAACGCATCGAATCTGGGAAACAGCGAAGGGATCAATTGCTGCAGACCGACGATTTATTGATACAATTTGGGGCGTCGATCAACATAACTACAGGGAGGAGCATTATGCAGCGCCTGTTTGTGTGTGTGTTCGTGGTCGTGCTGGTTGTCGCCGGTCTGCCTCCATCATCCAGCGCTGCGCAGGGCCAGGACGACTCCGCGTTCGACCCGGAAGTGATCGCGTGGCTGCATGCCAACGCCGTGCCACTGGATTCCGCTGAGCCGGGGTCGGGTTACGAGGACCTGCTGCCGCTGCAGGACATGATCGGTGATGCGCGCATCGTGGCGCTGGGCGAGGCGACGCACACCACCCGCGAATTCTTCACCATGAAACACCGGCTGGTCGAGTTCCTGGTGCAAGAGATGGGGTTTACGGTGTTTGCGTTGGAAGCAGGCTGGCCGGAAGCCGAACGCCTCAACCACTACGTCCTGACCGGGGAGGGCGATCCGGTGGAGGCGCTGGCTTACCTGGGAATCTTTAACACAGTGGAAATGCTGGACCTGGTGTTGTGGATGCGCGACTACAACGCCACTCGCGGCGATGCGCCCCCGGTCCAGTTCACGGGGTTTGATGCGCAGGCCGGTAATCTGGCTGCCCAGACGGTGATCGCGTATGTGGAAACAGTCGATCCGGAGACGGTTCCGGTTGTGGAGCAGCAGCTTGGCTGTGTGCTGGTGTTTGACAGAGACCGGATGGCCACGCCGGAATGCCGCGAGTCCACGCAGGTGGTGCTGAGTCTGTTGGAAACCAACGCGGAGGAATACACTGCACTGACCTCGCCGGAGGAATACGAGATCGCGCTGCACCATGCCGAGATCGCGGCCCAGTCGGCGGTGATTGCGCCGGAAAACCGCTACGAGCGCGACCGGTTCATGGCCGACAACGTGACCTGGCTGCTGGATCACGCTGCCCCCAACGCCAAAATTATCTTGTCGGCGCACAATTACCACGTCGGGCGGTCCGGGTACGTCATGGGTACCCGGTTGGCGGAACGCTACGGCGACGACTATCTGCCAGTAGGATTTGCCCTGTACGGCGGCACCTATGGTCTCTTTGGCGGCCTGGGTGGATACCGGGTGCTGGACCTGCCTGCATTGGGTTCGGATAGCCTGGCGGCATTCTTCCAGACCACCGGTTACCCGTTCCTGGCGGTAGACCTGCGCACGGCGCAAGCAGACCGGGGGGTCTGGCAGTGGTTGCTGCGGCCCCACCCGGTCATTCAGTTTGGCGATGAACTCGCCGCCAGCATCACCATCAGCCTGGGCGCCAACTTCGACCTGGTGGTCTACATCGAGCAGACCACCGCCGCCCGCCCCCTGTTTTGGGAGTGATCCGCCAGCGCCCTGCCGCCCTATTCGACCGGGATCAGGGCCTCATAGTCGTGCAGCGCGCCACCATCCAGGCAGCATTCGATGATCCGGCGTCCCAGCGGGTCCAGGTCTGGCTCCAGGTAGTCGGGCAAATAGCGCCGGAAGAACGTATACAGGATGTCGGCTCCCTGGTCATACGCTTCCGGGCCTACTTCTGGCTGGGTATCGACCTGCAGGAACCAGGTGGTCACCATGCGGCCCTCGACGTGGGGCTGGTGGACAGTGTAGCCCAGCAGCGGACAGCGGGCAGGAAGCATCTGGTCCGAGCGGAAGCGTGCGCTGCCACGCCGTGCCAGGTATTCGCGCGCGACCCACTGCGCCATGAAACCCACGCGCCACGCGCCAACGTGTTGGTTCGGGAACAGGGCATGGCGGGTGCGCGTATAGGTGGCGAACTGCTGCAGCAGCAGGTTGGCCTGCGGGACGCGCCGCCCGACCGCAAACGGCCAGTAGGAGCCCACGCCCTCGCTGTTCATCCCGCCATTCTTGCCCGCAACGTGGTCCACGGTGCTGGGGCTGTCGTGCCCGCGCGGCGATACCAAACGCCACAGCCAGGCCAGCGCCGGGGGCAGCAGGTGGAACAAGCCGACAATGCCATACGTGGGCTGCTCCCGTGTGCAGGGCGGCATCCGCACCCCGAAGCTGCGAATGTCCACGCTCACGGCCTCATCCACCACGTGGGCAAATGCCTGGCGGGGAATGATCACGCGCGGGTTGGGGCAGGGCTGGCCAGGGGTGTCCTCGATGTGTTCCCAGATCAGCGCCCGGCTGCCCGGTTCGGCGTCGATGTTCAAGAACAGCAGGGGCGTGCTGGGCTGCGCGGTCAGGCGTTCCAGGTCCATATCCGCGCCGTAATAGTTGATGTGATTGACGCGCACAAACCACGCATCTTCCGCGTCTTGCACCCACAGCTTACTGTTGTTGCCCTGGGCCGCGGGATGGCACAACGCCATATCGTCCGTGACCGGGTGGAGTTCACAGCTACGAGGCACTTCCAGGTACCGCCGTTCGCCGGTAACCAGGTTCTCGCCCAACAGCAGCCGCCCGTCCGGTTCGCGGTGTGCCTGCTCCAGCATCTCGCTTTTGCCGCCGCCGCTGGCCCCTTCGTGCATGATCGTGATCACGTTGTCGTAGGGCGTCACAACCTGGACGGTGGAGCAGTGTGCGGTCACCCATTCTTCGCGTTCGCCCAGGTCCAGCAGCATCCCGTACACGCCTTTTTTGGCGCTGGGGCCGGGGTAGAGGTTGAACGAAAACATCTCGTACACCTCTGGCTGCCGGTTGTGGACGACGACCTGTTTGCCCCCGAAGTGGGTGTGCCGGAAGGGGGGAATGGTGTAGATGACGGCCTGAGGTGCAAAGTCGGTCGGCAGCTCGTCATAGGGCACAATCCCCTGGAGCATAGCCAGCCCGAAGGCAAAAAACGCGGCGTTGGCCGGGACGATGGCCAGCGCATCCAGGCCCATGCCGTCCTGCCCCGCTTTGAAGCCGAAGATGGCCAGTTCCTGCGTCTTGAGCCAGGCGAAGGCTTCCGCGCGCACCGGGGCGAAACCCTTGCCAAACCGCTGCTGGAACGAATCTTTGTCGGTGGGCAGGCTGTCTCCGATAACCAGGCAATCTGGATCGCGCCGCCGCATGTAGGGTTCGGGGTAATTGACCGACAAGCCGTTGCGCACCCGCACCACCGCCGCTTCGACCACGCGCCCTGTGCCGGGGATGTCGTAAGCGACTTCGTAGCGGGGATTATCCGGCCCCCAGCACGCCAGCTCCAACAGTTCGCACGTTGTGCTGGCGACGATCACGTTTGGGCAATGGGACAGAATATCGGCGGTTTCCGGCGGCGGGTTGTAGTTTTCCCAGTGCAATGTTTGTATCCTTCCTCGGTGTGGTGCTGCTATTGAGCGAATTTTCACCAGGAAGGATTTTAACAAAGAATGCCGGATACTGTTCAGTCATTTTCCCCAACTGCCGGGTGATCTGATCGTGTTTCTTTTTCCCTGTGCGGCTCAACATCAGCCACATATCTTACTGCCCAACCTGTGCTCTAGGATTCGGAAAACAGTGCGTCCCAGCCGCCGCAGGCTCAAAGCCGTGCGGCTCCATAGGAAAGAAGTCTACTGAAGTGACTCTGGCATCTTCGTTTCCGGATGACCTCGCTGTCTGGGAGTAAGTCTGTTACTCGGCACGAGGTGAGAGTTCTTTTAGTGGACTTTCGTCCTTTGTAGCCGGTGGGCTTTCAGTCGCGCAGCGCCCTATTCGGCCTCTGCCGGTGCACCAGCGGGATTCTGCGACACGAATGGCCAGGCGTCGGTTTCCAGAATGTCCGAGGGCAGCACTTCGCCAAACTCGATCCAGGCGACGGGGCGTTCCAGTTCACGCGCGGCGCGGTCGTACCAGTTGGCCGCGTAGCAGGTGCTGTCGGTGACGGCGATGTGGACGTGATAGTTGTACTCGCCCAACAGGTCGCCCTGTTCCACGACCTGCCCGGCCTCGACTTCGAAGGTCAACATGCCCAGGAAGATCATGCAGGCGTTGTGATCAAGGTCGTCAATCAGGATCAGGCCGCCATAGCGCGCGGTAGTGCCGTACACTTCACCGCCGTATGGGGCATAGACTTCGTCGTCCTCGCACAGAAAATCGGTCGAGCGGCGTTCGAGGTCGACCGGTGGGAGGCCGTCCTGGTTGACGCCGTGCCAGGTGAAGGCTTCGGCGTGTGTGCCGTACTTGCAGGGTGAGTAGTAGTCGGTGATGGTTTCGCCCTGGTTGGCCGCGGCAGGTGCGGTCCTGTGGAGCAGGGCGGGCAGCGCCGCAACCAGGATCGCGGTCAGGATCAGCAGGCAGCGTTTGGGCATGGTGCGCATCATAGCGTTGGCTCCTCGTGGTATAAAGCGCGAAGGATATCCAAACTGTACGCGATTCGGGTGGGGAAAATCAACGGTCGTAGGGTGGCCGGTGTGCGGGCGTGGTGTGAAAG
>JAADYV010000604.1 GCA_010092855.1 Chloroflexota bacterium
TGGGCATTAACGTGACAACCATGCCCGAAGAGGACCGCATTGCCCAGCGCGGCTGGTAAAATGAGTTCAACGGAGGCACATTCTTAAGGACCAAATGGTGCAAAGAATGTGTCTCCACAATCTCGCAACAACAACCAGCTTTCCCCGACACCCCGAAAAACCCAGCGCAATAGACTCGAGATCAAGGATATGAACCTTTGGCTATGAGGGAAGAGTGATGGTGAAGGTGCTGCCGACGCCCACCGCACTCTCAGCGAGGATGGTACCGCCATGCAGGTCGATGATCTTTTTGGCGATGGCCAGCCCCAGGCCGTTGTTGCCTGTTGCAGAGTTGCGGGCTTCGTCTCCACGATAGAAGCGGTCAAAGATATACGGCAGCTTGTCGGGGGGAATGCCCACACCGTTGTCTTGCACCGTGATCACGATATGCTGCCCCTTTCGGGCTGCCGTGATGTGTATCATTCCGTGTTCTGGTGTGAAGAGCAGTGCATTATCAATCACATTGCTGATCGCGCGCTTGATATAGCGGCCATCGCACCGGATCAGCAGGTCTGACGAACTGGCCTGGAAAGTCAGGTGCTGGTGTTTGTGCTGGGCTTTGGGTTGGTACACGCTGACGAGGGTGTCGAGCAGCACACGCACATCGACGTCCTCCGGCACAAGCTGGGGATCGCAGTCGAGCATGGACATATCCAGCATGGCCAGCAGCATTTTCTCCAGACGATCCACTGCGCCATCGAGTGTGGCCAGATGTGCACGCTGGTCTTCAGCCTGGGACTGCTGGGCCAGGTACGACGCCAAGCGAATCTTAGCCAGTGGGGTGCGCAGATCGTGCGACGCATTGTACAGAAACTGGCGCAGCACATCGACTTGCTGCTGTTCAGCCAGCAGTGCCGTCTGGTTCCGCTGCTGTTGATCGCGCCGAATGTAGTGCGCGATCCCGATAATGATACCCTGCGCGCCGAACATGGTCAGCAAGGCGGAAGCAGGTTGGGCAAAATAGTCGTCTGCGGGCAGGGGAGACTCGTTGGATTGCAGGGTGACAAACGCAAAAACTCCGAAATTGATCAGCAGCCCAATCGTGACATCACGTGGATGGTCGAGGATCATGTAGAACAGCAGCGTAAACAGGAGACTGAACACAACCGTGCCCGGTGACCAGTAGGCGGCGGTCGGGTCTAGAACGATCAACAGCACCGACAAGACACACAGCCGCGCCGCCAGCGCGGTACGTTTGGCATACAAAGTGGCGCATACCAGCCCGATCAGCCCGTAGATAACCCCGTACCAGATCAGGTCTGGCAATCGGAAACCCTGGATCAATTCGGCCAGGGCGATGATCGTAAAATAGACAAACGCAACGAGCATCAAAATGCGGATGGTGCGCTCGCGGAATGCCGCGTCGGGGTTTGGCGCGCGTGGTGCTGCCAGTTCCCGCACCAGTTGGATGAGGGGTAACCGTGACGGGCTGGCGAGGACAGCCAGATGATTTCCTTCAGACGAGTGGCCCATGATCGCTGTGATTCTACTTTTTCCGACCAGTGTTGAGACCCTTTCATGATAGCGCATCGGCCTATAATTGTGATAAACGTGAGATTAAAATAGTTCGCAGTGTTATACTTATTATTTACATTCTAGGGAGAAACTGTCGCACTGTCTGGTGCGCAGATGGTCAAACCGTATAAATCCAAATAGGTCCACAGGTCTTGCCTTGTTGTCGGGCAGAAGCCTAGAATCTTGTGGTACTGACAAACCACTATGCAGAGGATAACCGCATGAAAGTCGGGGTGCTGGCGCTGCAAGGCGCATTCATCGAACACGAAAAAACCCTGCGCGCGCTGGGCGTAGAGCCGGTTGAAGTGCGCCTCCCGGAACAGTTATCTGATCTCGACGCGCTGATCATCCCCGGCGGCGAGAGCACCACCATCGGCAAGCTGGCGGTGCGCTTCGACCTGTTGGAACCGCTGCGCGCCTTTGCCCAGACCAAACCGGTGTGGGGCACCTGCGCGGGCATGATCGTGTTGGCCAAAGACATCGGGCGCGACCAGCCCCTGCTCGGCGTGATTGACATCACCGTCAACCGAAACGCATTTGGACGGCAGGTGGACAGCTTTGAAACGAACCTATCCGTTCCCGAACTGGGTGCCGATCCCTTCCACGCCGTGTTCATCCGCGCGCCGCTGGTGACGGGCGTGCACGATGGTGTGCAGGTGCTGGCCCGGTTGGGCGACGGCGGGATCGTGGCCGTGCGGCAGGGACACTGGCTGGCGACAGCGTTCCATCCCGAACTCACGCCCGATGACAGGTTCCACCGCTATTTTCTAGGTGAAGTAGCCGGTTTGCCGCTAGAATTGTAGCAATTTCAGCGCCAGCTACCCGAATGGGTTTACAGTGCGTCTGCACCGATTTTTGCCAGGCGCATATCTTCCTCTTCCGGCAGACCGCTGACGCCCACCGCGCCGATTACGTCCCCGCGCAGCGTAATCGGCACGCCACCGCCCCAGGTGACATAGCGCAACTCGCCAAAGTTGGTCATGGGGAATCCCCGGCTGGCGGATGCTTCGCCGAGAGATTTGGACGGGGTGCGTTCGCGGGCAGCGGTGTAGGCTTTGTTGATCGCAATATTGATCGACGGCAGACGGCAGCCGTCAGTGCGCAGGAAAGCGAGCAGTTCCCCGTGCGCATCGACCACAGCGACGGCTGCGCCCTTGTTTTCGCGCTCAAGCTCCTGGCGAATAATGTTGAGGATGCGCATGGCATCACTGTGGGATAAAACGGTGGTCTGGTGCATGTTTCTCTCCCTAATCGTTATAATCCATTTACATTAACAATAGCATCTTCCCCAAAAGGAGCCACCTGTGGAATATGTACGTTTAGGAAAAACGGGTCTGAAAGTATCGCGTATCTGTCTGGGCACGATGACCTATGGCACTCCCAAATGGCGCGACTGGGTGCTGGATGAAGACGCAAGCCGCCCTTTCATCCAGCGCGCGTTGGACCTGGGCATCAACTTTTTCGACACGGCGGATATGTACTCGCTGGGTGTGAGCGAAGAAGTGGTCGGACGGGCGCTCAAGGACTTTGCCAGGCGGGATGAGGTCATCATCGCCACCAAAACCTATTGGCCCATGAGCGACGACGTCAACGCGCGCGGACTCTCGCGCAAACACATCATGGACGCGCTGCACGCCTCGCTGCGTCGCCTGGGCACCGATTATGTTGACCTGTACCAGATTCACCGCTGGGACTATGACACGCCCATCGAAGAAGTGCTTTCGACATTGAATGACCTGGTGCGGTCCGGCAAGGTGCGCTATATCGGCGCATCGAGCATGTGGGCCTGGCAATTCGCGAAGGCGCTGTATACCAGCGATCTGCACGGTTGGGAGCGGTTTGTGTCGATGCAGAATCACTACAACCTGCTCTACCGTGAGGAAGAACGCGAGATGAATCCGCTCTGCATCGAGGAGGGCATTGGCATCATCCCCTGGAGTCCGCTGGCGCGCGGGTTCCTGGCCGGGAATCGCACCCCGGACAAGAAGGGCGACACCAAGCGCAGCCTGAGCGATGGCATGGCGCATGACTTCTACTACACCGACTCCGATTTTGAGATTGTGAGTCGCGTGGAAGAGGTCGCGCAGAAACACGGCAATACCCCGGCCCAGGTTGCGCTGGCGTGGATGCTGCACAAGCCGCATATCATCAGCCCCATCATCGGGGCCAGCAAAATGCCACACCTGGAGCAGGCGGTTGGCGCGCTTGATATTGAGTTGGATGAGAGCGAGATCGGCTACCTGGAAGAACTGTACCAGCCGCACCCCATTCTGGGTCATCAATAACGCCCATTACCCGGTCCTTTTTGCGCGCTTCTCGCCGGCTGAAGTCAGCCACTACGCGGGGAGCGCGTTTTTTGATCACTGCCTCGTAACAGGCGTAGGCTTTTCGCTTGTTGAGCGACGACTTTGCGTGGAGCACGCGTGGATTGAATTTCTTTTGTGAATGGATTTACAATAGCGGCACGTTCATTTTCAGGGGGAAATACCTCAACCGAGGTGAGGAGGACTTTCTATGTTACAGCGCGTAATTCTGGCTGTTTGTGTGGTGGTGATGGCGATGGGCGTTACGGGCGCAGCACTGGCCCAGGATGACCCGGCGGCACCGGAAGACGTCGTGACAGCGTTCTACGACTGGTACCTGGGCTACATCGGCATGGGCGAAAACTTCAACAATCCGCTTGTTGACGGTAACTACCAGGACAGTGACCTACTCGCAGATGATTTCATCGCACATGTGGACGAGTTGCTGGAGGTTGAGCAGATTCGCTACGACCCATTCCTGTGTGCGCAGAACATTCCGTTGGAGATCATGGTCGAAGAAGCCGCGTACAGCGATGATGGTGTTAGCGCCGATGTAGTGGTCCGGACGGACTTTGAGAACCACGCCCTGACCGTTCAGCTTGAGCAGGTTGACGAAACCTGGCTGATCACGGGCATCGAGTGCGGCGAAACTCGCACGCCCGAAGGTGTGGTTCGCTCCTTCTACCGCTGGTATGTAGATTACAACAACTGGGATGGTGAGGGCGAACGCCCCAACGCCCTGGTTGATGGCGCGTACCAGGACAGCGAGCTGCTGACGCCGGCGTTCATCGCCGAGTTGGATGATCTGCTGGCCGGGGAAGGATTGGTATACGATCCGCTAGTGTGTGCGCAGGATATGCCCGGCTATGTCTTCGTGGAACAACTCGAAGAGGAGCCGGATGGTGATAGTGTCCTGGTGCCGGTAGAAGCCAGCTTCGGCGACTACGAGTTCACGGTGGCGCTGGAACGGGAAGATGACCAGTGGCGCATCGCGGGCGTGATCTGCGACGCGGGCGAATAAGCCAGCACATTTCCCATTCACACCAACGAGGCGGGCCGCACGGTCCGCCTTTTGGATTTCCACCCATTTCGTTGGGCGCTAGCGCCGTCGCCGGTCGTCGCCAGGGTGGTTGCCTGGGTTGTCGGGCAGTTTGCCGGGCAGCCATCCAAACGGGACGTTGTCATCTTCCAGGCTGGCGGCGGCTGACCGCTGGCGGCGGGAACGAGTGGTTTTCGGTTGGTGCTGGCGGTTGCGTTTGGCGCGCCCCAGGCGACGCAAATTTCCGGCATAAAGCAGTTGGTTGCGCGGGAAGTCCGGTTCCAGTGCCAGACGCGCGATTGCCCGGCTAGCTACGTCCACCGGCAGCGGCGCTTTGCGTCCGAAGAACACCCGCAGAAATGGCAAAGCTCCCACGCGCGACAGCAGGATAAAGAAGCCCCCGCCGCGCTGCCGCCGGTCGAACAGCACCGGGGCACGCACAATCGCCCAGTTCAGGCCGCTGTTACGCAGATACTCTTCCGCTTCACGTTTGCTGCGCAGATATTCCGCCGACACTCCGGAGGGACTGGAAACCGCGCTCAACAGCACCACGTAGGGCACGCCATCGCCTACCGCCATCCCGATCACGTTGCGGGCGGGTACCAGGTTGAGCTGCTGGAAAGTCAGGCCACGCGCGGGCTGGGCGTGGGTGCTGCCGACCAGGTGAATCACTGCGCCGTACCCCCGCGAGCGCCCTTTCAGGCTGGCGTTGTTCCAGACATCACCCGCCTCCAGCCGCACATGCCGCCGCAGCGGGCCGAGTTTTTCGGCGGAATCCGGCTGGACCAGCACGGTGATATCGGCTCCCTCTTCGACCAGGGCTGCGATGACGCGCAATCCCACGAAGCTGGTGCCACCAGTAACAAAAATACGATTCCAGTTGCGTCGTGCCATAACCACCTGTATTGAGAATTGACGCACACCGCTTCATTCTAACGGTGGGTGGGAAGGTGGTCAATTGTAGCTTCAGGCTTTTTTTCGTTGACAAATGCGTGCGCTGTTTTCTAAAATAGTAGACGGATCGTATGGTATTAAACGAGGTATCGAATGTTAGACGACAAGGCAAGTGTTTCGGACAAAGCCAGCCGCCACGCCCAGCGCAAAGCTGCCACGCACCAACGCCTGTTGGACGCTGCGCGGGATGTAATTGTCGAAAAAGGTTACAGCAACGTCGAGATATTGGACATCACCGAGCGGGCGGATGTTAGCAAGGCGACGTTTTACCAGCATTTTTCCAATAAAGAGGAATGTGCCCGCAAGTTGATGCACCAGGGCTTTGATTCGCTGGCCGAGAAAATCCTGGGCGAAACACCCCCCCGTCTGCCTGACCCTGACTGGGTGATCGACAGTATGGAGCAAATCTTTGGTTGGGCCGATACCAACCGTGAAATCATGTTGATCATGGTGGGCGGCGCGGCTTCCACCCAGCTTAATGTCTTTGGCCGCAACTACATGGTCGAGATTACTGAACGGACAATAATCAATGCGCTGAACGAGAGCCATGCTGAGTCACCGAAGTATTCGCCGCACATTCAGGCTCAGGTGGTGACCGGTGTGTTGATCCAACTGTTAGGCTGGTGGTTGGAAAATGAGACAGGCTTATCTACCCGGCAGATGGGCGAGATGATCCACGACATCCTGCAAAACGGGTTAGGGACGCTTTAGGTAAGGTACGCATGATAGACTTATCACTTTGAGGTAGGAATGATATTTAAACAAATTGGCCTCCTGGCCACACGGTTTCGCATCCTGATTATCGCGCTCTGGGTTGCCGCTGCCGCTATCGTCACCCTTCAAGCCCCCAGCATTGAAGATGTCGCCAGTTCCGACCAGTCCGATTTTTTGCCAAGTGATGCCCCCTTCAAACACGCCGAGGCGGTCTACCGCGAGACATTCCCCAACCGGTTTTCACCGGGCAGCACCCTGATCGTGATCGATGCGCGCGACTCGGCGGAAGGTATCCTCCAGACAGACGAATCGCTGCCCTTCAGCGAACAGCTCGATACCGAAGCCGGACGCTTCATCGCTGACCTGAGCGGCTGGCTGTCGTATGGGGCGGCGCTCAACAGCGTCAACACGCTGGATGCGTGGCTGGCGGCGGACAGCGCGCCCTACACATTGGACGCCATGCAAAGCTGGTATCTGGAGGAAGACCAGTCCGAAAACACCGAAGCACTGGCCGAGTGGATGAGCCTGGATGGGCGTGTTGCGCTGGCCGTGATGGTGCAGGGGTGGCTGGCTTCGGATGCCGACCCGGACGATGCCACCGCACTGGCTGCGTGGGCCAACAGCGCGGACCCGGCCACCAACGTCGCGGCGCTCGAAGCCTGGCTGAACAGCGATCAGCGCGCATCCAACGTCCATGCGCTGCAAACCTGGCTGGAGGGGCAGGGCGCGCCGGATAACGTGCTGCGCGTCATCTCGCCCAGCGACTCGGCAGCCTCGGCCCAGCTGATGATCGCCGGGGAAGATGCGGACGATCCCGCGCTGGCCAACCAGGTCGCCATCGCGCACGTCGATCTATCCACCACCAGCCCCGAAGAGCGCACGATGGAGGCGCTGCGGACCATCGACGAGTGGATGGACGAACACCGCCCCGCCACGCTCACAACCTACCAAACCGGCGAAGCCCCGGTGGTCAGCAACACCACCGACTCGATCAAAACCAGCGTGGACCGCACGATCTGGGTAACGGTGGTGCTGGTCATCATCATGCTGCTGGCGGTCTATCGTTCGCCGGTCAGCCCCTTGATTCCGCTGGCAGCAGTGACGGTCGCCTACCTGATCACGCGCGGCATCGTGGCCTACCTGGGCGACA
>JAADYV010000116.1 GCA_010092855.1 Chloroflexota bacterium
ATGCGCTACGGTGGCAATATGCGCCTGTTCGAAGCAGCGGGCTGCGGCGTGTTCCAACTCACGGACGACCTGCCGGGGACGCACCAGTGGTTTGCGCCCGGCGAAACGATTGTGACCTATACGGACCGGGACGACCTGCGCCGCCAGGTGATGTATTATCTGGCGCACGCGGATGAGCGCCGCGCCATCGCGCAGGCAGCACAGGACCATGTGTATGCGCACCATACCTACGACCAGCGGATGCAGGTCCTGGTCGATCTGGTGTCGTGAAAGGGGATTCGCCATGACAGACGAGCAAGTGATCGACCTGATCCACACGCACCGGGCGCGTTATGCGGGGATGGAGATCGCGGACGTGTACAAGCTGCTGCACCAGGCCACGTTTGGTCCTGGTCACCTGATCAAGGGGCGAAAGGCGGCGCTCGAATGGCTGGAGGAAGAGGCCGTCCGCCGCGAACCAAATCCCCAGGAACCGCTGGTCGAAAATATCCACCCCACTGGCGAGATCGTGCGGTTTCACATTCGCGCCTATCTGATGCATCGCACGGACGTGAACTGGCTGCTGGACGCCTTCATCCGGTCTGCCGCGCAGGTGGAAGGCGACCCGGAGACGATGGCGCTGCGCTGGCAGGTCTTCGTCGACCTGTGCCAGCCGGGGAATCGCTGCGCGGACGACATGCCGCTGCGCGAGGTGCGGTTGTTTGGGCGTGCGCGCGCCGCCGAACACTGGCCCGCCGTCCACCACTCCCCCTACTTCCAACGCGCCTATGTGCCCTCCTACCGGGTGCTGACAAGGCACGAGGCCGAAACCCTATGCCAAAAGCTTAAAGTGCCGTTTGAGGTTGTATGAATGGGCTGGTTGGTCGCGGGGGGACGGTGCGCGGGCTGCTCACCCCTGCTTGAGTGGTAGAATGACGCAGAACGTTGTGCCTTGTCCCGGCTGGCTCTCGACCCGTATTTCACCCTGGTGCTTCTCGATGATCTGCTTGGTTATCGTCAGCCCCAGACCGCTTTTACCCAGCGACCCGCGCGCTGCATCCACGCGGTAGAAGGGATCGAAGATCTGCGGCAGGTCGTGTGGGGCGATGCCGATGCCGGTGTCGCTGATTTCGATCAACGCCCGCCGCTGACGATGGTCCAGGCGCACGGTGATCGTCCCCGCTTCGGGGGTGTACATCACGGCGTTCGCGATGATATTCCCCAGCGCACGCTGGAGGTAGGCCCGATCGCCGACGACGGTGTACTCGCCTGTGTCAGAGATATCCGCGCTTAGCACCTGGTTTTTCTTTGCCGCCCGTGACGCGAAGCACGAAACCACATCCGGGACCAGCGTCCGCAGGTCCAGTACCTCGGTTCGGTAGTCCAGGCCGGTGGCCAGTTGCGACATCTCCAAAATGTCGTGCATGATGTTTTCCAGGCGGTCCAGGCTGCTTTCAAGCCGCATGAGGCGGGGTTGTTGCGGTTCGGTCGCCGTTTGTTTGAGGGAGTACGCGGCCAGCTTGACGTTGGTGATTGGCGTGCGCAGGTCATGGGAAACGTTGCGCAAAAACTGGCGCAGCATATTCGTCCGGTCCTGCTCAACGCTCAACAACGCTGCGGTATGCTCCGCCTGATCGCGCCGGAGGTAGTAGCCGATACCCAGGATCATGCCATGGCACAGCGCCATGATGAGCAAGGCCAGGAGTGGTTCGGAGAAGAAATCTCGACTGCTGAGTGGCGAGCGGGAATCCGCCGCAAGCACGATATAGCCGTAAATGGCGAAATTCAGCACGGCGGCAATGATCAACTCGGTTTTGTTCGGCAGCACCAGCATAAAAACAAAGGTGAACACCAGGCTAAAGAGCACCGTGCCAGGGGACCAGTAGGCCATTGATGTATCCAACAAGATCGACAGCGCGGCCAGCGAAACGAGCCGCCCGGCCAGCAGAATGCGACCGGTGTGGGTGGCCCAGATGACGAGAACGGCCAGGGGAAACACGAAAGCAAATATGTTCAGCGGGAGAAAGGACTTCGATGTTGTGCGGCGAACAACGACGGCGATCAAGAGTACCGCATAGAAACAGAGGCCAAGCGCGGTCATGACGCGGATGTTTCGTTCGCGGAAGCGTTCGGATCGGTCCAGCGATTGTGGCGTCAGTACCCGCTGCAGAAGCCGATTTAGCGTAACGCCTGGTTGTCTCGCCACCCCCCGTTTGCCGTTTGTCATGGCACGACCTCGATTGCTCGCCAACCCAATGCTACAGCTTTGACCATTATTATACTCGACTTTCGGCTTCTGTTTCGACCAGCAATAGTGAAATGTGTAAACCGGGACTCTGTCGGTTGATGTTGAATGCTTAAGAAAGCAACAGACTCTACAACAACGAGGCCGGTGAACTGTTCGGCGACAGTACCGGCCTCATCTTGTGTGGAACTAAGCGGGTGTTGCGGGATGCTTAGTTCGCGGGCGGCAGCAGCACGCCGTCAATCACGTGGATCACGCCGTTGGAGACGACGAGGTCCGGGACGATGACGTTGGCCTGGCCGTTATTCAGCGCCACGCCGTCGCTGCCGTCGATGCTCACGCTCGCGCCGTTCAATGTCGGAGCGGAGGACAGGGTAACCACCACGTCGGACGTCACTGCGCCGGAGACAACATGGTACAGCAGAATGCTGGTCAGCAGTTCCGTGTCGGCGAAGAGTTCGTCAGCGGTGATACCCAGCGCGTTCAGCGCGGCCACAAACGCTGCGTTGGTGGGCACGAACACGGTGAAGGGGCCGTCACCCAGCAGGGCGTCGGTCAGGTTGGCGGCTTCCAGGGCGTCCAGGAAAATGCTGTAGCCGTTGGCGTTCGCCAGGCCCAGGATGTTGTAGGGCGGGAACAGGACGCTGTCGATCACGTGGATCACGCCGTTGCTGGCCATGATGTCGGTGATGATGACGTGCGACGTGCCGTTGAGCTGAACGCCACCGTTCACGATGTCGATCTGCACGTCCGAGCCTTGCAGCGTGGTCGCAGAGTCGAGGGTGACAACCGTGTCAGCGGTCACCGCGCCGGGCACCACGTGGTACAGTAGAATTTCGGTCAGCAGGTCGG
>JAADYV010000605.1 GCA_010092855.1 Chloroflexota bacterium
AGGCAGTTGCGATCAACCTGATCGCAGGCAGTTGCGATCAACCTGATCGCAGGCAGTTGCGATCAACCTGATCGCAGGCAGTTGCGATCAACCTGATCGTGGCACAAACCGGACCGCTGACCCAATCATCACACGGCGCGGTCACAACACAAAGAGGGATTAACCATTGAGTACTCGTCCAGCATGGTGGGCGATAGTGACGGGCGGCCTGGTCGTGATCGGGCTGGTCCTGTCTCCCATCTGGCTGAAGGAAATCTCCGGCTATATCGAGCCGGAAGAAGAAGAAGCGCCGTTTCCGGAGGCATACTACGAGCTGCCGGATACTGCGCGCGAGATATATGACGCCATGTACCAGGACGAGCCGCAGATGGCCATCGACTTTGTCGCTGCACGTCTGGCCGAACAGGTCGATGTCGAAGACCCCAACCTGCCCGTCATCGAGGAAGCCAACAACCCCGGCACCGTCAGCCATGTGCTGACCGGCAGCTTTGTCACGCTCGATCCCACGCGCGGGGCATCGGGCGAAGCCAACATCTTCATCCTCCCCGACCAGCGCCGGTTGATCCGGCTGGAGAACCTGGAAGCCGTCGGCGGGCCAGACCTGCGCGTGCTGTTGACGGCGCATCCGGCTCCCCAAACGTTGGAGGACCTGACCCAGCCCGACATCGCCGGTCTGCAGCTCGACCTGGGACCACTGGGCGGCGTCCTCGGCAACCAGAACTACGAGGCCGAAATCCTGTTTAACACCAACAACTTCCAGGACGGCAGCGTGGTGCTGTTTTCCGAACGCTATAACATCGTGTTCAGCTATGCCAGTCTGTCGCTGGTCGAAACGCCCGAATAGCCGCATCCGGCAAACCCGTGTATAAATAACGCACTGAATATGCATTGTCTTAGGGATAGCAGCAGGTAAGCACCATGTCCGAACAACAACTTTCCCTGGTCCCGGCCTATACTGCGCTGGCGGAGGTGTACGATCGCGCCACTTTCGCCGCGTATGCCGCCAACAACGTCGCGCGCTATATCGACATCGCCCAATCCCTGAACTGGGCCGGGCGGCGCGTGCTGGATATCGGCTGTGGCACCGGCGTCACCACCTGGTGGTTCAACCGCCAGGGTTACCGCGTCGTGGGCGTCGATAGTAGCCCACACATGCTGGCACAGGCCCAGGCCAACGCCCATCCCGAACTGGACGCGCACTACGATCCGCCCGAATTCGTGCAGATGGACATGCGCCAACTGGTATCGCCCATAGGACAAGTGGACCTGGTGTTTGCTATCGGCGGGGTGTTCAACGCCATCCAGAGCCTGCGCGAGCTGGAAACAACGTTTGCCCAGATCAATGGTGCGCTGGATGTTGGCCGCCTGTTTATGTTCGACGTGCGCACCATCCGGGGGCTGGCGCACGATCTAGGCGACGAGGAGTGTGTCTACTACGACAACGGCGAGGACCTGATGGTCATCGTGCGGAACACCTTCAGCTTCGAAACGCTCAGCAATACGCGCCATTTCATCATCTGGCAGCGGGGCGACGATGGCTGGCAGCGACAGGACGAACGTCATATCGAGCGCGGCTTTCCGATCCAGGGCATCAGCGCCATGCTGGAACGCACCGGTTTTTCCGTCTCCGCGATACTCAACACGCACCTGGAACCATTCGACCCGCACCGGGACCACGTCGACCGCGCCATTTTCATGGCCGAAAAACGCTAACTGGCCAGCAGCAGCAAAGCGCGCGATGATGCGGGTCTGGGGACAATAGAAATCACCACCTGCCGGAGAAATGTGGCAGGCGAGAAAAAACTACGCCAGGGGAGCAACATGCCGGGTGGCGGGCCAGGCTGCCGTGACTTTACCGCTTGGTGCCGGGCGCTTCTCCAAACGAAATGCGCATGACCATGCGGCCCAACCGCAGCTCGTCCTCGTTGCGCAGCACGCGCGGCTGCTTGGGCAGCAGGCGCTCGCCATTCAGGAAGGTCCCGTTGCGGCTGCCCAGGTCTTCGACCATGATGGTGGCCGTCTGTTTCGTCAGCCGGACGTGAATGCGCGAGACCCCCATCTTGACCGCGCCATAGGGGGTGAGATCGACATCCGGGTGGGCGTCGTCAACTTCACGCCCCAGGATGCACTCATTATGAAAGCGCGTTTCGACCACTTTGCCGCTGTCTCGCACGTGAATGCGGAGAATGCTGTTGTCGCCAAAATAGGCCGTGCCCCAGCGCAGTTGGGGCTTAAGCGCGTGATTATCGGTCACGCCATGAGTCGCCAAGCGCTGCCGTCCGACCGGCAAGATATGCCCGCATGAATAACAGTAGGTGGCGTCCCCCTGGTTATCTTTGCCGCAGTTTTCACACCGCTGATGTGCCATCGTTTCCTAACACTCCTGCCTGGCACTTGATTTCGATAACCGGTTGTGTCAGGCCACCGGGAGTTATTATAGTACGGTTTGGAATAATGCGCATCTCATAGTTTCAGCTTTCAATCCATTTTGACAAAATCTATAGGAAGCGCACGCACCACCACCAACGACTGGTTGGCTGGCGGTGATGGTGGTGACTGTACAGGATAAGATTCGTCAAGCGTTTGATTGTTCGTTCCAGGCACGGCTATTCGGGAAGAGGATACCGCGTTCATGCGGCCTAAACCAGATACGGATGCCCACAGCCCCTAGCCAGACTGCGCTGCGGTTGCGGGGTGGCGGCGTGTGCTCGCTGCTGTCGCCCGGCGGGGGCTTGGCGGCGTCAGGCGTCTTTGGCCTGCTGGTCAAGAAACGCTGCAGCGTGCGCTTGACGGACGACTGCAGGCCCGTGACCGGGTGTTGCGCTTCCTGAAACAGCGGCTGCCCACAGACAAAGCGAGCGGGGGATGTGGGCAGCATGGTTTGGCTGGCCGCAGCGCGCACACACGTGCGTGGTCATCGGGCCTTCCTGGCCGTACTAGTACTCCCGTTTGACGCTGGCATCGATGTACGTTTGCTGGGAACCGTCGGACGTGCTAACCGTGCGTTCGGGGATGATGCGCATCTGGTAGCCGTTATCTTCCGCCCATTGCAGCGCAGCCCGCAATGACTGCAACCCGTCCATCACCCGGCACGCGCGCGGCGCCCCCAGCCGGTAGCTGAGAAAAACGGGCTGGTCTTCGTAGAATTCCAGCGCCACATCCAGCGCCGAACCCAGGACTACCGGATCGGTAATGGTCGCATAGCGCGAGAGGGGTTTGGCTTCCTTCTTCTTATAATTGCGGTAGATCACTTCGAGCAAAATGTAGCGATGGAAATAGTACGCCAGGTCTTCGCCGTGCACGATCTGCACGTCGGGCGGCAGATCGACGGACGTGCCATCCGGCGCGGTGACTGTCACCCGGAATGCGTAGGCTTCTTCCAGCTGCGCCGGTTCCATGCGGGTGCGATCTTCGGGGGGCAGCAGCGACTTGATACGGCTCATGATCTCTTCGCTGGCGGCCTGGATCGCGGCTTTGCGCTCGCGCGGCGTTTCGGGGCACGGTACCGGCGGGATCGGTTCGCCGATGGTCACCGTCAGCCGGGGCCGCTTGAGTCGCCAGATTTGGCGCAGCGCGCCCAACACGCCCCCAAACGCCACCGGCAGAATGGGGACCCCGGTCTGCTGGCTGAGCCAGGCCACGCCAGGCCGCGCTGACCGCACGTTATGATCCCAGATGCCGCCTTCGGGGAACGCGCCCAGGACGTGCCCCATTTCCAACACCTGCCGCGCCCGCTCCAGCGCCTTGCGGTCCACATAGCCGCGCCGCACCGGGATAAAGCGGTAGGCGTTGGCCATAAACTTGAAGGTCGGATCAAACGGAATATCACCGTTGCCGACCAGCTCCAATACGTCGGGCAGGTTCACGACCATCAGCGCCACTTCGATGGCGGCAGCATGGTTACCCACCGCAATATACGCCCCATCATCCGGGACGTTTTCCAATCCCGTCACCGTAGTGCGGGTAAATAGGGCCTGCAAAACGCGACCCAGACGACGAAGAATTTGCCGCCGATAATAAAACCGTATCCGCTTACGCTTAATTAGCATAGCCTGCCTTCTTACGTCTCACTCCACTCACCCCCAATGGGCGAGATCGATTGTAATCTTGTATTGTACTCCGGTTGCTGGGCGCAGGTTTAATTTTGGAGCCGAAAAAATAGCTTCGATGATCGCGCACACTGTCATCTACATACAACCCATATCGGGCCTGAAAGTTGCTTGCGTACAGCGCTGATCAGGCCGTGGTGCAGCGTGCATATGCACGCACGATTCTATACGCAGTGGAGTGCAAAAAAGTGGCACTCTATCTTTGCACTTTTTAGTTTACGCCTCCCTTGAATCCCGCGTAGCTCTGCTACGACTCTCGCACGCGGTGCGGGACTTGAACCTCACCTCGCTTCCCCCTCTCCGTTTGCGGCTATGCGTTGCCCACCAATCGGGTGGCGCACGATTTCTGGGTAGGGAAGCATGCGGCGCAGCGCCGCCGATGGCTCACGCCGCAGCGCATGGGGCGCAGGGCTTTCCTGCCAGGGATAGCTGGTCTGGCGCAAGATATGGGTAATGCATAGCTGTTTACGGGGAGGGGTAAATCTGCAAGCATAGCGAGTGGCAGATTCGGCAGGCCTTATACGCGCTTGACCGGGCGCACACAGGCAACCCGGCCAAGCAAGTCACTATGAGGGGGATCACAGTGCGGAGACTTCGATGTTGGGTTATTCCAGGTATTCGTTCAGGCCATACTCGGTCTGCATCTGGCGCAGTTTGCTGAGCGCCGCGTGCTGCAACTGGCGAATACGCTCGCGGCTGTAGCCCATCAACTGCCCAATCTGCGACATGCTGTGGGTATCGCCGTCTTCCAGCCCAAAACGCAGCCGGATAATGCGCGCTTCACGCGGGGGCAAAGCGCCCAGCAGGAAGCTGATCGACTCGACCAGCAGTTGGCGCGCGGCGGCTTCTTCCGGCAGTTCGCTTTCCTTGTCAGCCACCAGGTCGGCGCGGGGACGGTTTTCTTCGTCACCGATCAACTCGTCCAACTGGACCGGCTCGCGCGCGGCCATCATGGTCGTTTCGACTTGCTCCGGCGTGAGGTCGATCTCGGCGGCCAGTTCTTCGTAGGTTGGTTCGCGGCCCAACTGCTGTGACAGCTTCTCGCTTACGCGGCGCAGCCGGCCCCAGCGCTGGCCCTGGTTGATGGGCAGGCGAATGGTGCGGCCCCGGTCACCGGCGGCGCGTGCAATCGACTGGCGGATCCACCAGGTAGCGTAGGTGCTCAGGCGCACACCACGCAGCGGGTCGAAGCGGTCAACGGCCTTCATCAGGCCTAGGTTGCCTTCCTGAATCAGGTCCGGCAAGGGCAGCCCGCGCCCCTGGTATTTCTTGGCAATCGAGATTACGAGGCGCGTGTTGGCCATAATCAGTTCCTGTCGGGCGGCGTTACCCATCTCCAGGATATCGTTGAAATCGTCAATATCGTCCGGATGAGCCGCATCTAGCAGACGCTCGTTGGCTTCGTTGGCGGCCTGCACCATGCGCGCCAACGATTGTTCGCGCTCAGCATCAATCGGCTCAGAAATGGGCCGGATATCGCGGAAGTAGAATTGCAGCAAATCAGCGTCTACAGAGGGCTGATGGGCGGGTTCAGGCTCAGCATGAGCAGCCGGCGTGTTGGACTCAGCAGCGACGGTGGCAGCGGGAGTTTCCCGGTCAGGGTGCCGTTGGGTTGACCAACGGGTCGTTCCTTCGGTCTGGGTAGTCATCTCGGACATCGTCACTATATTCTACCTTTCGTCGTAATGCCTGGTGTCGCCGGATAGTGGGTCCAGGGCGATGTTAACCCTTTGCGCAATTGTGACTTTATACTACTATTTTTCACGGTCAATTTCAAGATAATTATCATGAGAATTAGATAAATGTTGTAAAAATCTTGATACTGGCGGAACACGCCCTACAATAGACTGGGATAGCTGTTACTACACTGGACGATGGCGGCGAATGCGAACTGTACACACCAGTATGCAATATCGCGCTAGCTTTGGCATGGTACTGCAGGAGGATTCAGTGATGGGTCAGGTGGGCAATCCAGGCCGTATGCCGCTATGATATTGGATGCAAAAAACTGCTTGTGGGATGCGCGTGCTCGAAAATGTTTGTTGGCTGCGTATGTTTTCACCTACACCTATATAGTATCCTCTGAGCATAAGAATTACATATACATCACCTGAGAGAAACATGAGCTTTTCTTCAGAGTCTACTGAACCGTTACCAAAGTGCGCCGTAAAGCCCCTTGATTTATCTATGGGGATATAAGGCGCGTGGTGCGTGTGGCTGGATTTTGTCGAACAAAATAGGCCACGCCA
>JAADYV010000117.1 GCA_010092855.1 Chloroflexota bacterium
CATCCGCTGGCGCAAAACCTCGAACGCCAGCACCGCTGTCGCAGCCGCCGTGCCCAATGACTGGTCGAAGTCCCCGCCGTAGGGAATCGCCAGCCGCAGGTCAGCTTGCTCTACAAACGAGCGCGTGATGCCGCGCTTCTCGCCCCCGATGACCAGGAACAGCGGCGCGGTCAGGTCAGCGTCATAGATCGAGACGGCGCGGTCTTTGGCCGCACACGCCACCGCCAGTCCTCGCGTGCGGAAGTACTGGGCTGCATCCAGGACCGTCTCCGCGATGGCGGTTGGCATCCACTCCGACGCACCCGCCGAGGCCCGGGTAACGACGCTGGCCGCCGAGAGCCAGTTGCGCGGGCGCAGTACCAAACCATCACACCCTGCCGCATATAGCGCGCGCACCGCCTGCCCAAAGTTGAACGGGTCCTCCACGCCATCGATCATGGCCACAAACGGCGCGGCAGTGGCGGTGCCGATCTCGTCCAGGGTTACGAAGCGGCGCGGCCCGGCCAGTGCCACGATTCCGCCGTGCGTTTTGCCGCCAGCGTGGCCGTCGATTACGTCTGCGTCCACGCGCTGCACCGGGATTCCGGCGTCGGTGGCGGTGCGTTCCAGCCAGGCTACGCCCTTGTCCCATTTGTCGTGGCGAATGAAGATAGTGTGCAGATCGCGGCTGTTCGCTTTGAGTGCCGCCCGCACCGAGACATAGCCTTCCAATATCGTATGCTTACCCATCATCTATCCAAAGTTCGTTGCCCTGCGCAAGGACCAATCATAACCAGAACGCATTTAAAATCACCCCAAATTGACTTTTTATTTGGTTTTCGTTTCAATAGTAAATAACTATAACCGTTTTCAGGAGTAAGCGCGATGCGTACTATGGTGTTGTTCGTTGTCGTCGTCATCTGTCTTACCATTTTGCCGGTCAGGTTTTTTCCAGCCGCATCGTTGCTGACCGTCTCTCCAGCGTCGGCCCAGGACAACGAAACAGACGTTGCCGCGCAGACGATCTCAGCGATCAACTTCTGGCGCGTTAACGAGGGTTTGTGGCCGCTAGTAGTTAATCCCACGCTGCAACAACTGGCATTGGACCAGGCGCAGTACCTCGCGTCACTGCCCGACATCCCCGATGACATCCACCTGGGACCAGGCGGGGTTTCGCCCCAGGGCCGCGCGCGTGCGGCAGGCTGGCCCACCTACAATAATCCCCAACAGATCGCCATTGGCGAGAATGGGTATGTGGGCGCGAATACCCGCCGCGCCATGAATTACTGGGAAAACTCGGCCTGGCACCGCCGGGCCATGTCCAACCCTGCCTACCGCGAGATCGGTGTGGGCGTGGTGCCGCACCCGCTGGGGCATATCTTCATCGTGGTGTTCGGTGGACGGCCTAACGTGCTGACCACACCGGCTGACCCGATCAACGGCTTGCTGTATCTGACCGACGAGGAGTTTCAGTGGGCGACCGGTGACCGTTGGATCAAGGACGTCACCGCCGTGCAGCTTTATGACGGCGAGGGACGCCCTATGACAGGCTGGATACCCTGGGAACGGACGCTGCCGCTGCCCGACAGCCCCTTTAGCCGGTTGTATGTGGCCTATTCCAACGGCAGCATACAGGTGATCAGCGTCGTCGACTTGAGCGAAAACGTCGTGCTGCTGCCCGAAACCCTGGCGCTGATCGAAGGTGCCAGCACTGTTGCCGAGCCGGAACCGGAACTGGAGCCGGAACCGTTCAACGAGAGCCAGGTTACCGTGATCGGCAACAATCCGCCAGCAGAACCCGAAACCTCGGCAGTTGCCGTCGCTACTGCACCAGAGGAGCCACCGGCGAGCGCCGATACCGCCGGCGCAGACACGCCTCAAGCTGCCACGAGTGACTCCGACAACGTTCAGCAGCCGGCAGGTGACCCGCCACCGCCGCCACCTGGTCCGGAGATCACGATTGTGTATACGGCGCGGACCCTGACCGTGCTTAACAATTCTGGCGAACCGGTCGACCTGTCCGGGATTATGCTGGAAAGCGCTGATGGTGGCTTGGCCGCGAGCCGCTGGCAGAGTTTCTCTGGCGTGGCGCTAAGCAGTTATCCGTCAGGGCACTGCCTCCAGGTCTACGGCTGGAACGAAACCGGCGATGTGCCCCTGCCATCGGGCTGCAACTACCTGGATTCGGTGATCAACATCGATCCGGCACGGCGTTTCTGGCGCTCGAACGCTTTTGAAGTGCGGCTGGGCGATACGGTGCTGGCCCGCTGCGCGGTCGGCGGCGGCGAGTGTACGGTCCGGCTGCCCGCGCCTGGTCCGTAGGCACAAAACGCTATTCAACGACCCAGGACAACCCGCCTGCCGGCGGTGTCACTCATGTATGACTATAACCGGGGCAAGGTGCCCGGTACGCGCCAGGTCGCTCCGGTTTGCTCTCCTAGCTGCCCAACGCAAAGGTCAGCAAGTCTGGCAGACGACGGGCGAAATCTGCCGGGTAATCGTGGCCCATTTCGGGATAGACGGCGAGTTCGACGGGAATGCCTGCCTCGCGCAGCATCGTGACCAGTTTTTCGGTCCCCGGCACGAAGGTATCCTGCCCACCCATAACCATGGCAACGCGCAAATCGCGCCCCTGGCCCTGCGCGATCAGCGGTTCCCACGATTCCGGCGTGCGCATCCGGGGGCCGCCTGGACACACGGCCACCACGCCCTGCATGGAGAAATCGCCCGCCAGCGCAACGGTCAGCGCCAGTTCTGCCCCGCGCGAAAACCCGCCCCAGACGGCGCGCGCCCGGTCCGGTGCGTACCCGCCTTCTACCGCTGCGAGATGCTGCTGCAGTTCCCGGACGTTGGTGTCCTCGTTGTTCCACACGAATGCCAACTGGCCTTCGGAATCCAGGCTGGAAAGTTGAGTGGATTGCGGCATGGCGACCAACCAGCCCATGCGCGCTGCGGGGGACCAATGCGCTTTGTGCCAGCGGACATTGCTGCCGTTGCCATGCAGTGCCACCAGCAGCGGGGCAGGATCAGTGTCACCCGGCATGACGGTGAGCAGTTCGGGGCGAACCTGGGCCTGGATACCCTGCCTTCTCTCACCGGATATCGCCTTCAACCGGGCAAATTCCGGGTGTTCGCGGATGGAGTCGAAGTCGGTGTCCGCCCAAACCGTTTCCGAGAACCAGTGACCATCCTCGATGGCTTCGCGCAAGTGTCCCAGCGCCTCGTCGCCCTGCCCCTGGACCGCCAACAGGCAGGCACGCAGGTGCCGGATGTCTTGTATCCGTTCGGGGAAACGCGGGGCTTCGCGCGTGATAACCGCCAGCGCTTCGGCGTATTCGCCCTGGACATACAGCCTATAGATGTGCTGGGACATCTCATCAAAGGTCGCAAACTGCTGTTCAGCCATGTTGTTTTCTCCTCACAAGCGAACATATCTGATCATACGCATTCCTGCCCTGCAACTGCCACCAGCGAGCAAAATTGTCCCCCTGGTCTTCCCGTGCGGTATGATTAATGTGCGTCATGTAGATGCAAATAAACTCATTCATGGAGGGAATAGTGAACAAAAGATTTTGGGTAACATTTTTTGCAGTGATGCTGGCGCTGGTTATTCCGGCGGCAGCGCTGGCCCAGGGACCGGATGACTTTGTATTCGGCGATCCATTGCCGGACGCGCCCGAACTCGCACCGCGCGGGGATTTCGGCGTGGGCGTGCGCACGTTGGAACTGGTCAACCCGGACCAACTGGACATCCTAAACGTCACCGAGGACAACCCGGAGCCGCTGGTCGACCGCGCGCTGACGGTTGAGGTATGGTATCCCGCCGTGATTCCCGAAGGCGAAGACGCTCTCACATCCTACGAGGATATGCTAGGCCGCAGCGACCTGCCGGATCGCCCACTGATTCCCTATGCGTTTGCGGGCCGCGCATTGCGCGATGCAGAGCCACTGCTGGCGGACACGCCATACCCGTTGGTGATCGTATCGCACGGCTATCCGGGGTCACGTTACATGCTGACCAACCTGACCGAAAACCTGGCCTCGAAGGGTTATATTGTGGCCGCCATCGGTCACACCGAATCCACCTTCGATAACACGGGCCCGGTGACCAGTTCGCTTTACCATCGCCCGTATGACATCCTGTTCACGCTGGACCAGATGGCGGAGCTGGGCGTGGCGGACGGCGAATCGTTCCTGGCCGGGCTGGTGGACGCGGACAACACCGCACTGCTGGGGTATTCGCTGGGAGGGTATGGTGTGTTGAACGCGGCGGGGGCCGGAGTCGGACCGCTGGCGGTAGCTTTCGTCTCCGGGCAAACTGGCTCGCAGGCCATGGCAGAGCGGCAGGTAGGCAACGTCACACCCGATCCACGCATCAAGTGCGTGATCGCGCTCGCGCCCTGGGGTATGAATGTCCGCATGTGGACTGCCGACGGGCTGGCGGGTATCGACGTGCCGGTCTTTATCGCGGCGGGATCATTGGACGATGTGGCGGGATATGAGAACGGCGTGGTCCCCGTCTACGAAGGGTTGGTCAACGCGGATCGATATCTGCTGACCTACGCCAACGCACGGCACAACGTGGCCCCTAATCCCCCGCCACCGGAAGCGTATGCGCCGGGCCTCGACCTGAATGAGTGGCTGCGCTACGACGATTCGGTGTGGGACGAGCGACGTATCAACAACATCAACCAGCACTTCCTGACCGCGTTCCTGGGGCTGTACCTGCGGGAAGACGCCAGCTACGCGCCGTACCTGGACGTGATCGAGGTCGCATCGGAGGGCGTGTATGCGGTCGATGAGACGGGCCAGCCGCAAGACGATCATACCTATTGGCGCGGCTTCCTACCCCGGACGGCGGTCGGCCTGACGTTGGAATATCGCCAGGCCGGGGAATAAGTCAGCGGCGGGGCAGTCCAGGGGTGGCGAGAACTGTCCCCACCAGCGTCAACCGGTTTTCGGATGCGCCAGGAAGAATTCGAGGATTTCGACAGTAGCGGAGATGTCGCGGTTGGGTTCCGGGCCACCGATCCAGCCGCGCGTCCCGCCTGGCCAGGAATGGGTGCCGTCCACAATCGTGATCAGTACCACCTCCACCCCGGCGGGACAGGAGTAGGTGTCGCGGATGATGTTGCCCCCGGCGGTGGTTTCCGTGTGGGGATCGGGATCGCAGTTGTTGTGCTCAACCCAGAACGCGATGGAGTCCGCGACCGAGATATCGACGCGCGTGCCGCCGAAAACGCCCCCGCTCAAGCCACCCTCGTAGCGCACCGCTTCGTCCAACATCCCGTTGATGGCGATCACGGAGACCGGCTCATCCGGCGCGGGAATGACAACCTCTGGCGCACCCGCTTCGTACTGGCCGCCAATCGACCCGGCGACTGGACCGATTCCGGCCAGAACGTCCGGGAGTTCCGCGCCCAGCCGGTAGGACATCATCGCGCCGTTGGACATGCCGGTGGCGTAGAAACGCGCCGGGTCGAGGTTGAGTTCGGCGCTGAGTTCCGCGATCAGGGCCGCGATAAAGCCGACGTCATCCACGTTATCGCGCCGCGAGAGGCCGCAGCAGTGACCGGCATTCCAGGTCTGTAAGCGCCCCGTGCCGTCCGGGAAAACGGCGATGAAACCCAGGTCATCGGCGGCGGCGTTGATGCCGGACGAGCGCTGGAACTGCTCCGCTGTGCCGGTCCCGCCATGCAAGCCGATTACCAGTGGGTACGGTTGGGAGCCATCATAACCGGGCGGGATGTGCAGCAGGTAGGTGCGCGTCAAGCCGTCGTACTCCATCGACAGCGCATAATCACCTGGCTGCCGGTCGGTGCCATCCTGGGCGTGGGCGGGCGTTGGGGTTGGGGCAATGGGGAAAGCGAGCGCCAGGATCAACAGCGCAGCAAACAGCGGGAACACACGGTACATAGTGACCTCCTCGGCATACGGTTTTCTCCCATTGTAGGCCGACATCCCGTGTGGAGGCCAGTTTCGCGCGTCACCGATTGCCCTGCGCCGCGTCATGCAGCGGTGTGACAGGCGTCATGATGTTCTCCAGGCTGCGTAGGGCACGTTTAGCTCATGGTCGGATCGTTGGTAGTGTCGTCCTGGAACATGAACAGCCACGA
>JAADYV010000606.1 GCA_010092855.1 Chloroflexota bacterium
CCTCGTCACCATCCTGCGCACGGGATGGGGTGTTGTTCCAGGCGAACGTGGTCAGAATCAACGCCAGGCTGGTGATGGCGACCAGGGCGAAAAGGGGTAAGCTGCGGCGCATAGGTTACCTCCTGATATGATGTTGTGCTGGGAATCAGAAGATAACAAAAGGCGGGCAGGCCGGACCATTAACAGATTGTTACAGCGCGGAGTGAGCTAGGTCACGGTCATGAGCCTGGCGGGTTGGTTTCCTCCGTGCGCTTGACGGCCAGGAACAGTAAAACGGTGCTGCGGTTCAGTCGCTCGGTGACGACCTGCGGCTCGAATCCGGCGTTGCCCAGCATCTCCTCGACGTTGACGGGCCAGGGGCCGCGCTGCCCGGTGACGCGGTAGGCAGCTTCGAGCAGCGTTTCGAGGGCATTGCGCGCTTCTTCCCCGCGCCCCAGGATGCCGTTGAATACCACCACCAGCCGTCCCCCCGGCTGCAATACGCGGTGCACTTCCTGGAGCGTGGCCGGGTCGATGATGAACTCGGTAGGGAAGGTGCTGACAACCGTGGGGAAGGCGGCGGTGGGAAAGGGCAGCTTTTGCGCCCGTCCGCGCACCAGCGGCGGCGGGTTGATCCCGTTGCGGCGCAGCTTGCGCTGGGTGATGCGCCCCATTGCCCGGCTGAGGTCCAGCGCGACGGTGTCATAGCCCGCTTCATGCAGGTCCAGCTCGAAATTGCCGGTGCCATGCGCCAGTTCGAGGAGCTGCGCGCCCGGTTCGGCGTTCAGGTGCTGGAGCGCCGCGCGCTGCCAGTCGCGCCACTGGCCCAGGCTGACGACCCAACTCACCAGGTCGTAAGTGAAGGCCATTTCGTTGTATAGCAGCCGGAAGCCGAAGCGGACCAGGCCCCACCAGGCGCGGCCCAGGATGTTGCGTCCTCGTGGTTGGTTATGAATCGACCCCATTCGGTTATGTCTCTCCAACGTGGTTTTGAATAAAAATGCCGTAGTAATTGAACTCACTGGCCCAGGCATTCAGAAATTCGTCGATAGGATATTCGACGGCGGGGCCGTGGTAGCTGTCGTTGGCGATAACGTGCGTTGCCGTGCCCTGTCCGTCGAAGCGCATCCCCGTGATCCATAGCGTGTGCCAGGTGATGGCCGAACCGCGGTAGTAAC
Organism: Chloroflexota bacterium; assembly: GCA_010092855.1. Classification (GTDB taxonomy): domain Bacteria; phylum Chloroflexota; class Anaerolineae; order Aggregatilineales; family Aggregatilineaceae; genus TC-15. The sequence continues at coordinate 1,158 of JAADYV010000606.1, forward strand.
TCAGCAGTTGGGCGTTTATGTTCACGATGACGTACTGCCCCGCGGACAGTTCGCGCTGCAACCGATACAGTGCGCGTTCATGCGTGAGTGTGTCGTCCACCGGGCTGCCGAACGATTGGTAAGCGATCCCTTTGGCCAAAAAGGGCTGCCCCAGGCCAATGGTGCCGGTCTGCGGATTGTACCAGTTATCGCGCTGGCCGAGGGAGCGCATGGTCTCCAGTTCCCGCGCAAAGTTGTAGCCCATCGCCTCCATCACCGATGCCTGGGCATACAGCGCGCAGGCATATTCATCGCCGGGCGTCCAGCGCTGGTCGTGCCAGAAGACGGCTAGCTGGGCCGGTTTGCCGATCAGGGGCAGGTAGTCCGGTTCGACCGGCCCGGCCAGGGCGGGCTGTGTGCCTGCGAGCAGCAGCAGGGCGATCAACAGCCCCGGCCAAATAGCCCGGCTCGATGGCAGGTAAGGTGTGGGAAGCAGCATAAGCGATCCTGTCGCTGGGCAGGCAGAATGAAAAAGCACGCCCCATTATACCGTCTGGACGCGCTGCTTATACAAAAACGTTATCGGAGTGGTGTGGTCGACGCCTGCAGTGGGACCCAATTCTCAACGCGCGTTGTGCCAGGAAATGTTGACGGGTTCGCCTGCGATGGGCAAACGGCTACGCAAGACCGCCGAGTCAGCTTAGCCTTGATACTCCCAGGTGACATGCACCAGCGTGATGTCGCCGCCTAGGTCTTTGCGTTGCGCGTTGGCGTCATAGGCAACGTTGAACAGCATGTCCGCTGTGGCGAAGCGGCGCGCAAAGCCATAGATCAAGCCGTAGAAGAGATCGTCGGGGTAGGGGATGTCGAGTTTGATGACGAGGTGGTTGGAATCGAGTTTTTCGGGTTCGAAGCTGCCGGGGTCGCCATTGCGGTGACGCATCTGGTAGACGTCACGGTAAACGAACATAAACTCTTCGAACGAAAGCTGCTCCATTTCGGGCGTGATGGGGCTGAGTTCGGCGGCGGTCATGCCGATGGCAACGAAGTTGAACATGGCCGGACCTGCTGCTTGCATGTCGTTCATGACGTTCAGCACGTCTTGCAGCGGATACCAGCCGTCGGGGTCAATGTCGGCCAAACCGTGCTACTCCAGGAAGGGCTGCACGTCTTCTTTGCGAGTATTCTCCAGCAGCGCCCGCGCGGACTGTCCGAGCAATTCAACATCTGGATGGCATTTGTAAGTGCGCATGAAACCTCTCCTTATTCAAAGGATTACCTACAAACCCATTGTATTGGATAGGAATTAAAATGTCATAAAAATAGAATTGTGCTAAGCGGCGCACGGACTGGCGCTGGACATATCCCCACGAACAGGTAAAATCAGCCGTTAGTATCAGGCCGCGCTGGCGACCTTCTGAAGACGGCGTCGCTCGCCGACGCGCATGTCAACCCGGCCTGCTATCGAAGAACTTTTACCACCACCATTTGGAGGAGTTTTCTCATGCCGCATGTTGGGCGTATATGTCGGCTGGCGCTGCCAGCTATGGTGATTTTGGCGTTGGCGTTGCCCCTGGCCCCCAGTCTGGCACAGGACGGTGACGATCCCGGCCCCGTGACCATCCAGGGGACGGCAGCACGCGATATGGACTCGCTGATGACAGCGCTTATCGATGGATACAACGCGACGGACGCCGGTGCCGGAGTTGAAGTAATCGCAGATTTGACTGGGCAGGACAACGGTATCTCGGCGCTGTGCAGCGGCGAGGCTGATATCGTCGTGACGACCGAACCGATGTCGGCTTCGCAGACCCGCGTCTGTAACAACCAGGGCACCGATTTCATCGAGACCCTGATCGGCTATGAAGCGCTGGTCATCCTGGCCCCAACAGAATACCAGCAAAGCTGCCTGAGCGACGAGCAAGTCTACTCAGTCTGGTCGGGCGACGCACGCGATGACGTAACCTGGATGGACCTGAACCAGATGACCCCTACCGAAAGTGCGGAACTGGAGTTGGAGCCGCTGGAGTTTTACGGTCCGTTCGACTTCACACGCGCCTACCGCTTGTTTGTTGCCCTGGACCCCTCACAGGCGACCACGCTGCGCACCGAATATTTCACCGGGTTCGAAACCCCCGCCGAGATCGTGGAGGTGCTGCAGGCGGAAGGCGCGAACGGCCTGGGCTTTATGTCGCTGGCAGACTATGAAACGCTGGAGATCAGCGCGGAGTTGCCGCCGGTCAGGGTTGGCTATATGGGCGATACCGGCATCGTGGACTGTGTCGAACCAAGCCTGGGATCGATTGGCAACGGGACCTACCCGCTGGTTGAGCCAATCTACCTGTATGTAAACGCCAACAGCGTGGCTGTGGATGGCGACGTCCGCTCGTTTTTGGCATATGTCCTTAACGACGCCGAGGGGGGTCGCGTGATACTGGCGGACAACGATTACACGATACCGCCGGATACGCTGTATGCCTATAGCTGGAACAATATCCTGAACAATAATGTCGGGCGGACGCTGACCCGGCCCCGGACGCCTGTTGCGATTTCGACGGCGGAATTTGGCATGGTGGAAATGGTTGGCACGCCGCTGTTGGACGAGCTGCTGACTGCATCGGTGGTGAGTGACTTCTCCACGCGCTACATCAATGCCAGCATCAACGGTGAGTGGTACGGTAACGCGGCGGGCTGGGAAGAGTTCTGCGCGGGGGCCGCAGCCGGTGACGGGGCCGAGGATGACGCGGCTGACGCAGGCGACGTCCCCGAAGACCCCGCTGCCCAGGTGTTTGAGGTCGGGCCACCGGTGATCATCCAGACGACCGCCGTACCCGACGATTTGTGTGAAGGTTTCGACGTGGCCGTGGTCGACCTGGGCTATGAGGCGCTGGTGTTTGCCGTGCCCGCTGGCAACGACTGGATTGGCATCGGCGAAGATGACTGCCTGCGCGTTGACCAGGTCAACAGCCTGTTCCGCGCGCAAAGCGACCTCGGCGACGGCATCACCAACTGGAACCAGGCCGACGACTCGTGGCCGGACCTGGAGCTGCTGCTGGTAGCCCCGCCGCGTTCGACTGGCGACCTGGACTTTATGATCGTACACCTGCTGGAAGACCTGACCTTCCCCATCCGCATCGACATGGTGGAAGATGACGACCCGTTCTATCGCTTGCAGGGTGTGGCCAACACCGGCAAGGAACTCATCGTCGAAAACGAAAATGAAGACGAGGACGCGCCGCCACCGCCACCGCCGCTGTACAACGGGCTGACGCTGCTGCGCTGGACCGAACTCCAGCAGTACGAAGGCGATCTCGACGGCATTCGCCTGCTGGCGGTCGAGAATCCAGCGACCGGTGAATGCGCTGCGCCCGAACTGGAGCGCTTCCAGAGCGGTGAATACGTGCTGTCGTACCCGGTGCGCTACTATTTCAACCAGGACGAGTTCGAAAACAACCCGATGCTGCGCGCCTTCTACTGGCACTTCTATGACCAGACCACCATCGACTACCTGAAGGAAAACCTGCCATTGGCGGGGTGGGACGAAGAAGCCTACACCGCGGAAGCAGACGAGGTCTACGACCTGCTGGCCAGCTACGAGGCCGATCCGGACGCCGAACTCGATGAGGATGAACTGCCCGCCGCCGGTGAAGAGGCTGGCGACGAGGATGCCGAGAGCAGCGAAGGCGATGCAGAGGCCGAGTCCGAGGATGATGACAACGACACGCCCGCTGACGAAGGTGAAACCACCGAGTCCGAGGACGACGCCGACACAGCGGATGACGCGGACGACGATGATGCCGAGTCTGACGACGCGGATGATGCTGATGACGCGGATGACGCCGACACTGGGGATGATGATCCGGCGGATGACACCACCGGGGACGATGAAGCTGTAGATGACGAAGCAGTGGACGACGAACCGGTAGATGACGAAGCTGTGGATGACGAAACATCGAGCGATGATCCGCCCGACGATGACTAGGCCGTGTTGACATTTGTACTCAGGAGATCGCCATTCTCAGGCGAAAATGTCAACCCTACCTAGGTTGCACCAACAGCTTCTGCGCTGACAAAAAACTAACGCCCCCGGCACACAAGGGGGCGTTTTGGTTGTCCGGTGCTGCTGTACGGTGGTGCCGCTCGCCGCTAGTTACGGCTGAAGCTCATGTGCAACTCAAGCTGGCCGCTCATGGGCGGGTCGGTGCCCAGGCTGGCCAGGTCAATACCGACCAGCGGCGGCGGGCTGTAGCTCTCCAGCGGGAAGCGCCACGTGATCAGCTCCAATCCGTCCAGCGCCTCCAGCACCGACCACAGGATCGACCCCTGGTACAGTTCCTCCTCGTTATAGCCCTGGCATACCAGGCGATAGCGTTCGGGCTGGTTGGGGAAGTAGGGAATCATGGTGACATTGGCGACCGGCAAACCGGTGTCGTCCAGGCTTATGTTCCCGCTGGCACGGAAGACCAGGGGAACCTCATTCAATGTTTCCGGGTTGCAGGCCGTCTTGGAAACCAGGACAGAGAACATATCCGGCAGCGCCGCGATATTGTCGATGGGAACGGGGGCATCGTCCAGCGTAATGTCTGCATCATCCCCGACATCAGCCAGCACTGCGCCGAAGTACTCGGCTTCTGGATCGTCGGCAATCGCCAGCCGTGCCTGCGTTTCGGGATCAAACGTGGTTTCCCGGCCTGTGATTGCACCGTACTGGTCGATGCGCAGCAGGACGACGGTGCTGTAGCTAATCTTGTCGAGCTCCGGGCCACCATCCAATGACAGGTCGGTAAGTTCGACATCAATGCGCAGCGCCCATTCGCCCAGCTTCGGCTCCAGTGTTTCGAAATAGGGCAGCGGCGTGGGGGGCAGGGGCGTGTCGGTCGGCTCGAACGGGACGATCACGGTCGGCGGAGGAGCCTGACTGGGTCTGATGGTGGGCGCGGGAGTAAGCGTCGGCGGGTCGGAGTCGTCATCGTCGCCACAGGCAGCCAACATGCCGGCGGCCACCAGCGCGAGAACGACCAGCACCGGGAATAAGCGTCGTCTGGGCATGGGGAACCTCCGGGCTAGTTATTGTCGGTTTCGGTGGACTGTTGTTTGCGGCGCAGACGGGCCAGGTTCTGCCGCGCGGCCTCGCGGTCTTCCATCTCCTGGACCCGTTCGATCAAGAAAAACCACATGTCAATCGGGACTTCCACCGCAACAATCTCTTCGTCTTCGTTGCGGATGTGCGTCACAGAGTTCCACACGTCTTTTAGTTCCATAACATGATTCCCTTTGGGGTGTATTGAATGCTGGTTTCTATTATACCTTCCGTTCTGTCACTTCCCACGTGATCACGTCGGCGTCAATCGAGATATACTTCAGCGCGCGCGCAACCGACACGCGGTGGTGGCCGTCCACCACGTAGTAATCGTCGCCCACCTGGATCAACTCGATAGGGGGCAGCCGCGAAATATCGCGCAGCATCCCTTTGGCGATGCTTTTCCAGCGGTCCCGCAGCCGGGGTGCCAGCGGGTAGAAGTCGATATCAAACGCCTCCAGGCGTCCCGCCGTGCCCCGGATATTAGCCAGCCGGACCGGTTTGCGTTCGATGCGCTCGAAGCTGACCACGTCGAACTCGTGCGTGATATCCATCAGGGAAAGCAGTTCCCGCGAGTTGCCGGTCAGTTTGGCCCACCACTGCTTCACACGTCCGCGCCGGATTGCGCGGTTCCACAGATCGCGCGCTTTTGTTTCGATGCGCGCGGCTTGTTGCACCGAGATATTGACCATGTGTCCGTTTCCCCGCCTGAACCAGTATTCAGACAGCGATCATAAACCGCCGTCCACTCTGGCGCAAATATGCTACAATACAGCCTTGTGCAGAATGTATGAGCCCCATCGACCCGTGTGTTACCCACCCAGTCGATGTCAGGCGGCGTTTCCGACACGATACAGCAACCAGAATGGAGTTCACTATGCGCGACGTGATCGTCGCCCTGGACCTGGAAACCACCGGTCTGAACAAGGACGCCGACGCCATCATCGAGATTGGCGCTGCGCGTTTCGAGAACGGGGAAGTGCTGGACACCTTCGAAACCCTGATCAACCCCGGACGGCCCATCCCCGAACGCATCACCGCCATCACGGGCATTCGCAGCGAGGACGTAATCGATGCGCCGCGCATCCACGAGGTATTGAACGACCTGCGCCAGTTCGTTGGTCACCATCCGGTCGTGGGTCACCGAGTCGATTTTGACCTGGGCTTTCTGAGCAATCACCGCGTGGCGACGACCAACATGGCGCTGGATACCTACGACCTGGCGTCGGTGGTGCTGCCCACCGTCGCGCGCTACAATCTGACCCACCTCACGACCACCGTCGGCCTTGAGTTGGAGCACGCGCACCGCGCCCTGGATGACGCCATCGCCACTGGCAGACTGTACTGGGTGCTGTGGGAACGGGTCTTAGACCTGCCGCTGGCCACGCTGCAAGAGATTGTCGAAGCCGCGCGCAACCTGGACTGGAACGCCAAGCCGGTGTTTATGGCCGCTTTGCAGGAACGCAGCCAGACCGCGCTGACCGGGCGCTCCGACCGTCCGCTTGCCCCCACGCCCGAAGACCTGTTCCAGCCCGCCGAAAAAGGCTGGCCCACGCTGCGCCCCAATGCTGAGATCGTTGCGCTGGACGTCGATCACCTGGCGGCCACGATTGAGGAGGGTGGGCGTCTGGCCGAAGCGCTGCCCAACTTCGAGCCGCGCCAGCAGCAGGTCGATATGCTGTGCCGCGTGACAGACGCCTTCAACAACGGCGAGCACGTCATGGTTGAAGCGCCAACCGGCGTCGGCAAGAGCCTGGCGTACCTGGTGCCCGCCATCTACTGGGCGACGCACAATAACGAACGTGTGGTCATCAGTACCAACACCATCAACCTGCAGGACCAACTGCTGGACCGTGACCTGCCGTTTTTGGAGCGTGTGCTGGGCATTCCCTTCCGGGCAGCGGTGGTCAAAGGCCGCAGCAACTACCTGTGTCCGCGCCGGCTGTTGACGCTGCGCCGACGCGGGCCAACGTCCGAAGGCGAGCTGCGCGTGCTGGCCAAAATCCTGGTGTGGCTGCTGGAATCCGACAGCGGCGACCGGGGCGAAATATCGCTGCGCGGCTACGAGGAAAACGTGGTCTGGTCGCGGCTGAGCGCAGCGGACGAAGGTTGCACGCTGGCGCGCTGCGCCGACCAGATGCACGGCGTCTGCCCGTTCTATAAGGCGCGTCGCAAGGCGGAATCGGCGCATATCCTGGTCGTTAACCACGCGCTGCTGCTTTCCGACGTGCAGATCGGCAACCGCGTGCTGCCCGATTATCGCTATCTGGTCATCGACGAGGGCCACCACCTGGAAGACGCCACGACCGACGGCCTGTCCTACCAGGTCAACCAGATCACACTGCTGCGCCAGATCGCGGATTTGGGGTCGCCGACATCAGGTTTGCTGGGGGATGTGCTGCGCAGCACGCACGGCAGCGTGCCGCCCAACTATTTCGAACAGATCGAGGCCTATGTCGATATCGTCACCGCGTCGTCCAAGGCGATGGGCCACCATGTGCGGGGCTTTTTCGATACGCTGTACACGTTTCTGGATAGTTCCCGGCTGCTCAAACGCGGCGAATTTGTCAACCAGGTGCGCATCACGGATGAAATCCGCCAGCGCCCGAACTGGGCCCAGGTCGAGGAGGGCTGGGAAATCCTCAGCCAGTTCACCGAGGGGATCGCGGACGCAATGGACCGGCTGGCCAAAGGGCTGGCCGGGCTAGGCGAGTTTGACATCCCGGAATATGACGACCTGCTCTCCAGTGTGCAGGCGGCGGCACGCCACCTGGGCACTGCGCATCTGCAGATTGGGTCGTTTTCCATCGAGCCACAGGTGAACATGATCTACTGGGCGCAGGCCGGAGAGGAACGCGAGCGGTTGTCGATCCACGCGGCACCGCTGCATGTTGGTCCGCTGCTGGAAGAACACCTGTGGCACACCAAGCATTCGGTGATCCTGACCAGTGCCACGCTGCGCACCGGCGGTACGTTTGAGTATATGCGCGAGCGGCTGAACGCCTTCGAGGTCAACGAGGTGGTGGTTGGCACTCCTTTCGACTATGAGGCGACGACCCTGGTCTATATTCCCACCGACATGCCCGAACCCAACCGCCGCGACGATTACCAGCGTTTTGTCGAGCGTGGGTTGATCGAACTGGCGGCGGCCACCGAAGGACGCTTGCTGGGGCTGTTCACCAGCTATTCCCAACTGCGCCAGACGGCCCAGAACATCACGCCCCGGCTGTCGCTGGGCAATATCACCGTCTTCGACCAGAGCGACGGCACCAGTCGCCAGGCGCTGCTGGAGGGCTTCAAGCAGACCGAGCGCGCCGTACTGCTCGGTACGCGCTCGTTCTGGGAAGGCGTGGATGTGCCCGGTGACGACCTGGTCGCGCTGGTCATCGCGCGGCTGCCGTTTGCCGTGCCATCCGACCCGATCTTCGCCGCCCGCGCCGAACTCTACCAGAACAGCTTTATGCAGTACGCCGTGCCGGACGCCATCTTGCGTTTCCGCCAGGGCTTCGGACGCCTGATCCGCACCACGACGGATCGCGGGGTGGTGGCGTTGTTCGACAACCGCGTGATCACCAAGCGCTATGGCCAGTTATTCCTGGACAGCCTGCCCACGTGTACGGTGCGCCGCGGCCCGTTGGCCGACCTGCCGCGCGTGGCAGTCGAATGGATCGACGGGTAGGCGGCGTGCGCGGCGGAAACGGGGCATTCGATGTGCGCGCGATTTTTGGTATAATTTGCGGGTGCACAAGCGAAATCATCTGAACAGACGAAGGACAGCAAGCCAATGAAAGACGTAAACCAGCTCCGTAACAACACCAACTTCACCCTGGACGGTGAACTGTACAAGGTGTTGAACTATCACCACAACAAGACCGGACGCGGCGGGGCCACGATCCGGGTCCAGGTACGCAATCTGCGGACGGGCACCATCCGCGAAATGACCTTCAACTCTGGCGACCGCGTGGAAGACATCCACATCGAAACGCGCGAAGTCGAATATCTCTTCACCGACGGCGAGTTCCTGACGTTCATGGACACCGAAACCTACGAGCAGCCCCAGCTACGCCAGGACCTGTTTGGCGACGACTTCCTCTACCTGACGGAAAACATGCAGCTCAAGCTGCTCTCGTATGAAAGCGAGATTATCGACTACGAGCTGCCGCCCAATGTGGACCATGAAGTTACCGATGCGGAGATGGCGGTAGCCGGGAACACCGCGACCGGCGCGACCAAGAAGGTTACCACAGAAACCGGCTTGCAGGTGCAGGTGCCGCTGTTCGTGGAAGTTGGCAACAAGATTCGCGTCGATACCCGCGACGGTTCCTACGTCACGCGCGTGTAGCCCAAGCCCATCTGCTGCTTCAACCCCATGTTGAGTTTTCATGTCAAGCCGGGCGCTGCCCCGGCTGTTTGTTGTGGCGCGTTTGGTCGGGTTCACTACGCAGCGAATCTGAAAATGCGCTACAATGGCAGTAGGCAAAGAGTAAGCAAACAAAAACTATACGCCATACATACGGAAGGTGAGCTTGCTTACACTAAAGGCAGCAGAAAGCGCACACCCATGAAACCCCAACTCAGAATCCTCGCGGCGGCGGTGTTCGGTGGTCTGGCTGTCGGGCTGATCGATGCCCTGATCGACTACTGGATCTTTTATGACGACCGCTCGCTGGCACAGCTCATCATTCTGGAGGTACCCGCGCACGAAGTTTATATCCGGCTGGTGATCCTGGCCGCATTTGTGTTTTTTGGGGTGGTGGTGGGGTGGATCGTCGAACGACAACAGCAGTTCGAACATGCCCTGCGGACCAGCGAAGAGCACTTCCGCCTGTTATACGAGGAAGCGCCACTCGGCTACCATTCGCTGGACGCGGCAGGGTGTTTGCTGGTTGTAAACTCGGCCTGGCTAGATTTGTTGGGCTACCGCCTGGAAGATGTGATTGGACGCTGGTTTGGCACCTTCCTGGCCCCGGACCACCGCGAGGATTTCCGCGCCAATTTTGAGCAGTTCAAGGTACATGGCGCGGCGACCGGGGTTGAGTACACCATGCTGCGCCAGGACAGCAGCCGGGTCCATGTCGCGATTGACGGCAAGGTAAGTTATGGCCCGTGCGGGCGTTTCCAACAGTCACACTGTGTGCTCCAGAACCAATCACGGCGCAAAACAGCGGAACGTGCGCTATCGCGTGAAGCGGAGATCAACGCGATGCTGGCCGAGCTTTCGCGGCGAATGCTGCAATCGGCCACCGTCGACCACATCGCCAACGAGGTGCTGGCCGTCGCCCGGCAGATGACGGGCAGCGCGTTTGGCTATGTGGGCTATATCGACCAGCAGACGGGCTTCCTGGTCTCGCCCACGCTCACGCGCGACATCTGGGACCAGTGTGACGTGCCCGATAAGGACATTGTCTTCCAGGTATTCACGGGCTTGTTCGGCTGGGTGCTGGAAAACCGGCAGTCTCTTCTTGCCAACGATGCGCCCAACCACCCGCAGTCGTCTGGGACCCCGCCCGGCCACCTGCCAATTGAGCGCTTCCTGTCTGCGCCGGCACTGGCCGAGGGCGAACTGGTGGGCCAGATCGCGCTGGCCAACCCCCCGCGCGACTATACGCCAGACGACCTGGAACTGGTCGAACGGCTGGCGGTGCTGTACGCGCTGGCCGTCCAGCGCCAGCAAATTGACGACGTGCTGCAATTCCGGCTGGATATGGACCGCCTGATCAGCCATATCTCCACCGAATTCATCAACTGCCCCCAGGACGAGATCGACCAGGCGGTTACCCAGGCCCTGGCGCGAGTCGGGCGCTTTGCGGGCGGCGCCCGGTGTGTAGTGGTCTTATTCAGTGACGACCTGACAACCTTTTCGTTCGCCTACGAATGGCACCGTCCGGGCCAGCAGCCCTGGGTCGAACGGGTGCAAAACCAGTCATTGGCTGCTTTCGGGCCATTTTTTGGCAGGTTTCAGCACGATCAGGTCTTCCGCATCGACCAGTCAACCCCCCTCGTCCCTGCCACCAAAGAGGAAGCCGCGTGGCTCGCCCTCGAAGACGAGCACCCGGTCTTGTTTGTGCCGATGGCGTCGCAGGGCAAGCTGTACGGCGCACTGGGGCTGTATGGCGGCTTAAACCACAGTCGCGAATGGCCAGTGGAATACGAAGCGCTGCTGCGCGCGGTGGCCGTCAGCGTCCTGAACGTGCTGCGGCGCAAGTGGGCCCAGGAAGCGCTGAACAAATCTGAAGATGAGAGGTCATTGGTCCTGAGCAGCATTTCGGAGCTGGTAGCCTATTATCACACTGGCTCGTTCCAGGTCGTCTGGGCCAACACGGCAGCGGGTGCCTCGGTCGGCAAACAGGCTGCGGACCTGGTCGGGCACTACTGCCACGCCATCTGGCACGACTCAGACGAGATCTGCGACGACTGCCCGGTAGAAAAAGTGTTCCATACCGGGCAAGCGCACCAGAGCGAACAAGTGTCACCCGATGGCCGGGTGTGGCGGCTGCGCGCGTACCCGGTACACGACAACGGCCAGATGGTGGGCGCAGTCGAGGTGGGGATGGACATCACCAGCCAACAGCAGGCGCGCGAGGCGCTGCAACATTCGCAGGAACGTCTGCAGGTGCTGCACGAAATTGACCGCGCGATCCTGGCCGCCCAGGCTCCCGAAGAAATTGCCGATGCCGCCCTGGCCCACATCCGGCGGTTATTGCCCTGTGTTCGCTCCAGCGTGGTCGTGTTTGAGGATGATGGCGCGCACGCGCGCATCCTGTCCAGTGTCACGGATCGGGAAACGGAGCTGGCACCCAACCGGCAGTTCCCGGCCAAAGAATTCTACATGAGCCAGGGCCCATCGAAAGGAGCACCCCAGATGTTCCCGGATGTGAACGCGCTGGACGTGCCCTCCACGCTGGTGCCCATCTTGCGGGCCGAAGGTGTGCGCTCGTTCATGCGCGTGCCGCTGCTCATTGGCGATACGGTGATCGGCGTGCTGAACCTGGGTGCGAACACACCGGCGGCGTTTACCGACGAGCACGTCCAGATCGCGCAGGAAGTGGCCGACCAGGTAGCGATTGTTATTCACCAGGCACGCCTGACCCAGCAAATCGAAAGACACGCGGAGGAACTGGAACAGCGTGTGTCCGAACGCACGGCGGAGCTGCACGCCGCCAACGAGCAGTTGCGCGCGCTCAGCCAGGTAAAGGACCAGTTTGTTAGCAACGTCTCCCACGAACTGCGCACCCCGATCACCAGCCTGAAGCTGCGCGAGCACCTGCTGCGAAAGCAGCCAGAAAGACTTGACGAACACCTGACCGTATTACAGCGCGAAACCAGCCGCCTGGAAAACATTATCGAGAGTCTGCTGTACCTCTCGCGGTTGGACCAGGGCCGCTTTGATTTCAATCCCACGCCCGTCGACTTGAACCTGCTCGTGACCCAGTACGTGACCGACCGGGCGCTGCTGGCCGAAAGCCGCGGCCTGACGCTGGAACAGCAGACAGAGCCGGAACTGCCCCCGATAACGGTGGATGAAGCCTTGATCGGGCAGGCGTTGAGTGTGCTGCTAACCAACGCCCTGAACTATACACCGGCGGGTGGGCACGTCATGGTCGCAATCCAGCACAGAGAGTCGGACGGTAGCGCCTGGCAGGGCTTCAGCGTGTCCGACACCGGGCCGGGTATCCCGCTGGAGGAACAGCCCAAGTTGTTCCAGCGCTTTTTCCGGGGGGAAGCGGGACGCACATCCGGTATGCCGGGTACCGGGTTAGGGCTGGCCATTGTCAAGGAGATCGTGGAACGACACCAGGGGCAGGTCGACGTCGTCAGCGCCGGGCGTGCGGGCGAAGGCGCGGCCTTCACCGTCTGGCTGCCTGGCTGATTGCCCTCGTGCAACACAACAGAACCGGGACGGTAGCACAGGTAGGGGGCACATGCCCTCTTTTGTTGCCTGGTAGTGTTGACATTTTCGCCGGAAAACTGCGAACCCGTGTTTACAATCGTCAACACGGCTTGGTTATTTGGCGGCAGGCGTGGGAGTGCGTACACTCGTGTTGAGAGGTTCATTTGCATTACGTGCAACCGCTTTCTAACGATAAATGGGTTGTGAAGAGGAAAACCGAATGCGTACACCTGCCGGAAAAGAATGCCTGCACTATTACCAGGATTTTCATCGCGGGCGCAGCACCCAGGAATGCCGTCTGGTGAAAGATAACCCGGACTCGATGCCCTGGCGCTCGCGCGATTGTTACAAGTGCCCGGTGCCGGATATTCTGCGCGCCAATGCCAGCGACACCATGGTGCTCAAGCTGACCATCCGCCCCGCGCTGTTGGGGTTTGTGCGCCAGTACAAGGTCGAGGCTTGGTGCGAGCGCCACGACATCCCCATCAAGGACCCGTATGTCGGCTGCCCACTTGACGCTGAGGAAAACCCCGCGCTGCAACTGTTTCGGGATGCGCTGGAAGATTCGGATGACGATTAAGGCACTGCTGCTGGACCTGGACGATACACTGCTGGTCAACCCTGTTGAGACGTTCACTCAGCAGTATATTGGCCTGCTGAATGACTTTCTTTCAAACGCGCTGGATATACCCGACTTCATCGCGCCGCTGATGTCATCCATCAAGGCTGTCTCGACCAGCTTGGACCCGCGCACGACCAACGCCGATGTTTTCTACGCAGCATTGATGCCGCAGCTTCCGGTGGACCGGGCCACGTTTGACGTGCCGGTTGCCGAGTTTTACCGCACAGTCTACCCGCGCTTGCAGGCGATCACCCGGCCACGCCCCGACGCACGACCGTTTGTCGAGTGGTGTCTGGCGCAGGGCTACATCGTGGTGGTGGCCACCAACCCGTTCTTCCCCTGGATGGCCATCGAGCAGCGCCTGACCTGGGCCGGACTCCCGCCCGACGAGGTGCCGTTTCACCTGGTCACCTACCTGGAAAACATGCACTACACCAAGCCGCACCCGCACTACTACGAGGAAATCCTGACGCGGGTCGGTGTGGGGCCGGACGAAGCGGTCATGGTCGGCGATGACTGGAACAACGACATCCTGCCCGCGCACCAAGCCGGCCTGAACACGTATTGGATTACAGACACCCCGGACGCTGCTGCGTTGGACGTAGTGGACGGAGTGGGATCATTCGCGGATTTTGTGCAGGCCGTGCAGTACGGGGCCTGGCTCGACACGCCGATGCCGCGCCCGCTGGCACCGGGCCAGATCGCCCCGCGTCTGCTGGGGAGTCTGTCGGCGGTGTTGGGCGTGATGGCTGATGCCCCGGAGTTGGTGTGGGCACAGGCTTGTGAGGATGAATGGTCCGCGTTGGAGATAGCGCGGCACTTCTGTGCCTACGAGCGTGACCTGTTCCGGCCACGGCTGGACTGCATCCGCCAGGAGGAAAATCCCGTGCTGGTGGACGATAACGGATCAGCCGGTGCGCTGGCGGAATGGCCGGATGAGGGACCGGCGGCGCTGGCGGCATTTGCGGCGGAACGGCTGCAAACCGTCGAGTGGCTGGCCGGGTTGGACGACGCGGCCTGGGCGCGCCCTGCACAGTTCGCGTCCGGCGGCACGACCTCGCTGCTGGCCGAAGCGAACTTCATCGCCACCCACGACCGGCTGCACCTGGCCCACCTGCGCGACCTGGTCGCCCGCTGCGGTTAAAGGCGCAGGAGCACTTATGGCAAATAGACAACTGGAGATTCCCTGGAGTCAACTGCATACCTTCTGCCAGCGCTACCCCATCCGCAAGCTATCGCTGTTCGGGTCCGCGCTGCGTGACGACTTCGGGCCGGAAAGTGACGTTGATATCCTGGTTGAGTTTGATCCTGAGGCACGGATCACGTTCCTGGACATGGTAGCGATGGCAATGGAACTGACCAGCATCCTGGGCCGCCCGGTCGATTTTCGGACGCCGGAAGAACTTAGCCGCTACTTTCGTGACAAGGTGCTGGATCGCGCCGAGGTGTTGTATGAACGCCCGCGATGATGTCCGCGAGGCATATGCAAGCTGGGCGGCGACGTATGACACCGACCGCAACCTGACGCGCGATCTGGACGGCACCGTCACGCGGCAGGTGCTGTCACAACTGCGCCCGGCGACGATCCTGGAAACCGGCTGCGGTACCGGCAAAAACACCCCGTTCCTGGCCGAAATCGGGGCGCAGGTGGTGGCGCTGGATTTTTCGCCGGAGATGTTGGCGCGCGCCCGGTCGAAGGTCCAGGCGGACAATGTGTTTTTTGCCCAGGCCGACCTCACCCGCCCCTGGCCGTGCGCAAACGCCTGCATGGAACTGGTGGTGTGCAACCTGGTGCTGGAACACATTGAAGACCTGGGCTTGGTCTTCAGCGAAGCAGCACGTGTGCTGGTGGACGGCGGGCGGTTTTTCGTGTGTGAGCTGCACGCCTTCTGGCAGTATGAGGGAAAACAGGCGGTCTTCCAACGCGACGGCGAACAGGTCGCTGTCCCCGCGTTTGTACACCACATCTCCAGCTTTCTCGCGGCAGCGGAAGCGGCAGGACTCGCGCTGGTCACACTGGGCGAGTGGTGGCACGCTGAGGACGAGGGTAGACCGCCCCGGCTGGTATCGTTTTTGTTCGAAGAGCAACTATTCCGAAACAAGCAGGTGAACCGTTGAACACCGATTTACAGAACGTTGGCACAGTGCACACCATCTGGCGCTACCCGGTCAAGTCGATGCAGGGCGAAATGGTCGATGAGGCGATCATCACTGCGCATGGCCTGCGCGGAGACCGGTCGTATGCGCTGGTGGAGGTCGAGACCGGGCACGTGGTCAGCGCCAAGCATCCGCGCAAATGGGCGCAGGTGCTGCAATGCCGCGCGGCCTATCTCGCACCGCCGGGTGCCGCCGGCACGCTGCCGCCCATCCAGATCACACTGCCGGACGGGAGCACCGTTACCAGCCATGATCCCGACGTGGACCGCGTGCTATCTGCTGCGCTGGGTCGAGAAGTCAGGCTGGTGGGGCAGTCGCCCGATGACCCCGTCGACCGTCCCATTCGCGAGGCGAACCGCGCCCCGGTCTACGAGATCGAAAGCGCCGAGGACATCCGGCTGGAACCGATGGGGCGCGCCACGCCGGGCGGCACGTTTGTCGATTATGCGCCGCTGCTCCTGCTGACGACGGCCTCTTTGCAATGGCTGCGCACGATCACGCCGGGGTCCGACTTCGACGTGCGGCGATTCCGTCCCAACATGGTGATCGAGCCGCGCGACGAGGCAGCGGGCCTGGTCGAAAATGACTGGCTCGGCCACCACCTTCAGATTGGGGAAAGACTCACGCTGCACGTGTTTGATCCGTGCCCGCGCTGTGTGATCACGACGCTGGCCCAGCGCGAACTTGCGCATGACGTGCAGATTCTGCGCACGGTCGCTCAACATACCGCGGCTCAGAGTGTGACCGAGGCTCCGGGCCAGGACATGCCAGCAGTGGTGGGGGTTTATGCCCAGGCGGAAACAGGCGGTACCGTGCGATCCGGCGACGCGGTCCAGGTGCGGCGCTGAGCACCCGCCGTGCTCGCACACAGCGTGGGTCGTACAGCCAGCCACCACCGCTTTTCTCTGGCGGCCCCACGACCCCCACCGCGCCGCCGCAGATATGCACTTTGAATGCTCTACGGTTGGCAGAGCCTAACAGATACCGTGTTGCTCTAAGAATTCGAGCGGGACATGGGCTTTCTTCCAGCACACAACCGAGAAATAATGCAACGGGCTGCCCTCGATAGACAGGCGGTGCCGGTAGCGTTCCAGGTGATTCAGGTTCAGGTACTCAGAGAAAATCAACTCGCGGATTAGTCTCGAAAATCCGGTCGTATCCGTGTTGTAAAGGAAGGTTTCCTTGATGTTAAAGGCGACCCACCCTTCTTGGGCAATCAGATTGAGGGCCTGGATAAACGCCATCGGGGGAATATCGCCAAAACCCAGGGCCGCCACCGTCGTTAGCGCATTCAGGTTCCAGGCTTCGAATTCGGCGATTTCGTCTGGCGTTAGCTGCAAGAAATCTCGTACATAAAACTCATCGTACACGCCAGGACGATCTCGTTCGGCAGCAGTTTTTGCTTCCGGGAGGATGTCTACGCCAACCAGCCGGGCTACGCCGATACGCTTGAGTTCTTCGCCCATCATGCCATTGCCTGCGCCAAAATCGAGCACCTTCATTTCCGAGAAGTGCTCTTTGTTGACGTCGATGGTGTGCCGGAGGGCCGCCGTCACTTTTTGCGGCGAATTGCACTTTAGCCGTTCGTAGTAGAGCTGCTCGTACAGGCCAGGCATATCGTAGATTCTGGCGTAATCATGAAATTGAACGTGGTCTTTGTGCCCGTTTTCGACCAGGTAAAAATACGCCTGGTCCTGGTCTACATGAGTGGCATCGATTGGCGGGAATTGGATATTATACCGTTTCATGATTGCCTCTTTTCGCTAGTTTTCGGATACAGGCGTGCTGGCATTCTTCCCAGCAAAGCGTGCACTTCGGGCAGAAGCACCAGCACATGTTTGGTTCAACGGTTGAATCTACTTCTGGGAAAACGTGGCACAGGGGTCAATCACAAGCCGCGAATAATTATACAACATATCTGCATATTTCTAAAATCATCACAATTATGGAGGGAAAGGCGACCCCAATGCATCCCCAGGAAAAACCCCAGGCTGCTCTATCCGTAGTAGGTAGTAGTTGTGGTGTTTTCGCTAAAATCAACGCGTACCGAAGACGAGTTCCAGCCCAACCTGGCGATTGGGTCCAGTCTGTCGATGGGTAGGATCAGGCGAATGAAGTTCTTTCACCAGGAAAAACCATGAAACTTCGCGAAATGCCGCGCGAACTGTTGATCATGCTGCTGGCCATGATCATTGCCAACACCGCCAGCGCCATGTATTTCCCGCTGCTGCCGCTTTACCTGGAAGAACTGGGCGCTTCTGTGCAGCAGGTGGGTTTGTTTTTCACCGTCAACGTGATCCTGGCGATCTGTTTCCGTATTCTGGGCGGCTGGATTTCCGACCATGTCGGGCGTTTGCAGACGATTGCGCTGGGTGGCGCGCTGGGTGTGGGCGCGATGCTGAGTTTTACGCTGGCCCCAAGCTGGGAGTGGGCCATGATCGGCGCGCTGTTGGGCAGCATGGGGTCGTCGCTGGTCGGCCCCAGCTTCCAGGCGTATACGGCGGAGATGGCACCCGAAGGCAGCACCGGGGGCACATATGGGCTGGTGAACGGCCTGTTTCTGATCTGTATGGTGATCGGGCCGGTGCTAGGCGGTTTCCTGGCACAGACTTACGGCTACCAGACGCTGCTGTGGACAGCTACCTTCATCTTCACCCTTGCGGCAGCGCTGCGCCTGTGGATGGCGTGGGGCAAGCCGTTCGAGATGCGAACGCTGGAACCGGCGAGCCTAGTGCGTGACGTGCGCGCGCTGCTGGTGATGCTGGCGGGCGGCGGGCTGCTGTTATGGCTGTTCATCATGGACGGGCTGGTCGACGCCGGGATGCAGATGGTGATGCCGTTTATTCCCAAGTTCGTGACCGAC